>DASYJT010000287.1:0-9121 GCA_035996165.1 Acidimicrobiia bacterium | reverse complement strand
GACGACGAGATCAATGACCTTGATCCCGACAAATGGGGCGACGATGCCACCCAGGCCGTAGATGAACAGGTTGCGCCGGAGGACCGCGGCAGCGCCCAAGGCACGGAACTTCACACCCCGCAGCGCAAGCGGGATCAGCGCGACGATGACGAGCGCATTGAAGACGACCGCTGACAGGATCGCGGTGTGCGGGTTGCTCAACCGCATGACGTTGAGCGAGTCGAGCGCGGGAAACACACCGACGAACATTGCCGGGATGATCGCGAAGTACTTCGCAATGTCATTCGCGATCGAGAACGTCGTGAGCGAGCCGCGGGTAATCAGGAGTTGCTTGCCGATTTCGACGATCTCGATGAGCTTCGTCGGATTCGAGTCGAGATCGACCATGTTCCCGGCCTCTTTGGCCGCCTGCGTACCCGTGTTCATCGCAACACCGACGTCGGCGACGGCGAGCGCGGGAGCGTCGTTGGTCCCGTCGCCCGTCATCGCCACCATCGAGCCGCCGAGTTGCTCGCGCTTGATCAGCGCCATCTTGTCTTCCGGAGTGGCTTCGGCGAGGAAGTCGTCGACTCCGGCTTCTGCCGCGATCGCAGCCGCGGTACGCGGGTTGTCGCCCGTGATCATCACGGTGCGGATCCCCATGGCGCGCATCTGGTCGAAGCGTTCGCGCATGCCCTGCTTCACGACGTCTTTGAGGTAGATGACCCCGAGCACGCTCTTGCCGTTCGCGACGACGAGCGGGGTGCCGCCTTGCGTGGCGATGCCATCGACGATCGTCTCGAGCTCGTCGGGTGCAGTACCACCTTGTTCCACAACCCACCGTCGCACCGAGTCGGCCGCACCCTTGCGGATCGAGTGGCCGTCAAAGTCGACGCCGCTCATCCGAGTCTGGGCGGTGAACGCGACGAGCTCCGCGTTCGGGATCTCGCGCGGCCTGAGGCCGTAGTGCTCGTGCGCGAAGGTGACGATGGAACGACCTTCGGGCGTCTCGTCGGCGAGACTCGACAACATGGCCGCGTCGGCCAGGGTGTGCTCGTCGACGCCGGGAACGGGCAGGAACTGCGCCGCCTGCCGGTTGCCGTAGGTGATCGTGCCCGTCTTGTCGAGGAGCAGCGTCGAGCAGTCGCCCGCGGCCTCGACCGCACGACCACTCATCGCGAGCACGTTGCGCTGGACGAGTCGGTCCATGCCGGCGATGCCGATCGCCGACAGCAACGCGCCGATCGTCGTCGGGATCAGACACACCAACAACGCAACGAGCACCGTGATGTTCTGCGCCGCCTTCGAGTAGATGGCGAACGGCTGCAGCGTGACGACCGCGAGCAGGAAGATGAGCGTCAGACCCGCGAGCAGGATGTTCAGCGCGATCTCGTTCGGCGTCTTCTGGCGCGACGCGCCCTCGACCAGCGCGATCATCCGGTCGAGGAAGGTCTCCCCCGGTTTCGACGTGATGCGCACGATGATCTCGTCCGAGAGGACGCGCGTGCCTCCCGTGACGGCCGAACGGTCACCGCCCGACTCACGGATGACGGGCGCCGACTCGCCCGTGATCGCCGACTCGTCGACGGAAGCGATGCCCTCGATGATCTCGCCGTCGCCGGGGATCAATTCGCCGGCGGTCACGACACACTCGTCGCCGACCAACAAGTCATTCGACGACTTCTCGACGATCGCGCCGTCGGGCATGCGAATACGCGCCACCGTCTCCGAGCGCGTCTTGCGCAGGGTGTCGGCCTGTGCCTTGCCCCGGCCTTCGGCCACGGCCTCGGCGAAGTTCGCGAACAGAACGGTGAACCACAACCACGCCGACACCAGACCGGTGAAGACGCTGTCGGAGGCCGAAGCCGACGAGAGCTTCTGGAAGAAGAGAATGGTCGTCAAGACGCTGCCGACCTCGACGATGAACATCACGGGGTTGCGCATCATCTGGCGCGGGTCGAGCTTCACGAACGAGTCGACGGTGGCGCGCTTCATGATCGCGGGATCGAAGAGGGAGCTCGAGCCCGACGGGCGCGTCCGGACCTTGGGCGGCCGTACTTCGGTCGGTTCGGGCATTGCCGTGGAAGTCGTAGTCATGCCAGCGCTCCTAGAACTTGCCCACGAGGTGCTCGACCACTGGGCCGAGCGCGACAACCGGGAAGTAAGTCAGGCCCACGACGATCACGACGACGCCCGTGAGCAACGCCGCGAACAAGCCCGAGTCGGTGGGGAACGTGCCGGCGGACGCCGGGGTCGGTTGTTTGCGCCCGAGTGATCCGGCAATCGCCAGCACGGGGATCATCAACATGAACCGACCGACGAGCATCGCAAGCCCGCCCGTCACGTTGAACCAATCGGTGTTGCCGGTGAGACCACCGAACGCCGAACCGTTGTTGTTGGCCTGCGAGGTGAAGGCGTACGTCATCTCGGTGAGGCCGTGTGGTCCGTGATTCGCGAGCGAGTTCAGTGGATGCTGCATCACGAGGGAAGCCGCGGTGAACGCCAGGACGACGAGCGGTACGAAAAGGATGTACAGCACGACGAGCTTCATCTCCGCGCCCTGGATCTTCTTCCCGAGGTACTCGGGTGTGCGGCCGACCATCAGACCGGCGATGAAGACGGCGAGCAGCGCGAAGAGCAACATGCCGTAGAGACCGGAGCCGGTACCGCCGGGATCGATCTCGCCGAGCATGATGTTGACCAACGGTGCAGCTCCGCCGATGGGCGTGAAGCTGTCGTGCATCGAGTCGACCGCGCCGGTCGAGGTGCCGGTGGTCGAGGAGGCGAAGAGACCCGACGTTGCGGGTCCGAAGCGCGTTTCCTTGCCTTCCATGTTGCCGCCCGCCTGAGTCGACGTCGCGGTTTGCGTCACACCGACCTGATCGAGCTTCGGGTTTCCCTTCGCTTCGAACACCATCGCCACGACCGACACCACGAGCCACAAGGCGAGCATTGCGCTCAGGACGGCGAGACCTTGCTTGAGCGACCCGGCCATCTTCCCGAACATCCACGGGAACGCGAACGGGATCGCGAGCAGCATCCAGATCTGGAGCATGTTCGTGGTCGGGTTGGGATTCTCGAACGGGTGGGCCGAGTTCGCGTTGTACGGACCGCCACCGTTCTGCCCCACCTCTTTGATCGCCTCCTGGCTCGCGATCGGACCGCCGGGAAGCGTCTGAGTCTGGCCCGACACGGTGGTGACGGTCTGGGCCGCGTGGAAGTTCTGCACCACGCCCTGGCTCACGAGCACCAGCGCGAACACGAACGACAACGGGAGGAGTACCCGGGTCGTGGTACGCACGAGATCGACCCAGAAGTTGCCGAGTGTGTGCGTGCGGCGACGGACGAGTCCGCGGATCAAAGCGACCGCGACGGCCGCGCCGGCCGCGGCCGACACGAAGTTGTGTACCGCGAGGCCGGCCATCTGGGTGAGGTGCGACATCGTCGACTCACCCGAGTAGTTCTGCCAGTTCGTGTTCGTGAGGAAGCTGACCGCGGTGTTGAACGAGAGAGTCGGCTTCACGCCCTTCTGCGCGTCGGGGTTGAAGGGCAGGTGTCCCTGCAGGCGGATCTGCGCGTACAGGATGACCACCGAGGCGAAGCTGAATGCGAGCAGCGAGAGCGCGTAGGTCTGCCAGCGCTGCTCACTCTCGGGATCCACTCCCGTGAGGCGATAGATGCCGCGCTCGACCGGGAGGAAGACGCGGTCGCCCGGCGCCTTCTTCCCGCCGTACACCTTCGCCATGTAGTTGCCGAGCAGTGGCGTGCTGATCGCGAGCAACGCGATCAGCACGAGCAGTTCGATCCAGGCCGCCCCCGACATCACAGCTTCTCCGGGAACACGAGCGCGTAGACGAGATACGCGGCTGCGAACACGCTCAATGCGAGCCCGATGACACTCTCGGCACCGGTCATGCGGCCGCCACCTCATCGGTGGTCGGCTGCTGCCCGGACTCCGCGCGTTGCGCCTCTACGTCGGGCCCGATGATGAGCTCGCATGCCTTCACGAACAGGACGGCGAGCGCAAAGAATGCGACAAGGATCGCGATGAAGATCACGTCTTGCATGAGCAGACCTCAGCGGTTGAACGGACGACGAACGGGTTTCCGGTCACGCGTCGATAATGCGCCGTTCCCGCCTCGGTGGACACCCACTTGACGGCTTCCTTGCGGCGGGCGTCGTGTTCTTTACGCGTCCTTGGCGATACCCTCCGGAACGCGGCCGACCCCGCAGGCACAGCGCGCATTCGCTTTGGGACGAACGAGCTGTTCTGCGGGGTCGGCTTCGGCCGTTTGGCGCGGGATGATCACTACCTGCGCAGCACGGCTTGAGTCAGGCTGCGCGTTCCGCCGGACGAATACAAGGTTCCTTACGCGTTCTTATCGCGCGGGTTTCCGTCGGCTTCTAGAGGGCGTCCCTCCCGAACTCGCCGGTTCGGATCCGAGCCAGGTGCTCCACCGGCAGCACCCAGACCTTGCCGTCGCCGATCTTGTCGGTACGGGCTGAGGCCTGGATCTCCTCGGTGACCTTGAGCGCATCCGCGTCGTCGACGAGGACTTCGAGCTTGACCTTCGGCACGAAGTCGATCTTGTACTCCGCGCCTCGGTACACCTCCGCGTGCCCTCGTTGACGGCCGAAGCCCTGGACCTCGGTGATCGTCATTCCCTGGACCCCGAGATTCTCGAGCGCGGTCTTGACGTCGTCGAGCTTGTGCGGTTTCACGACCGCGACGACGAGTTTCATGACCGCTCCAGATCTACGGTCCGCGGGGAGCCGTTGGGCGTCTCCTCGGCGTCGGTCGTCACGTGACCGGCGGCCGCGTGATGCATGACGAAGTCGGGATATGCCAGCACACCGAACTCCGGCATGTCGAGGCCTTCGAGCTCCGCTTCTTCGGAGACGCGGATCTTCATGAAGTTCTTGGCGATCGTGAAGATCAACCACGTGATTCCCCACGCCCACACGAACCCGACCACGACGTGGAACAGCTGCGCGACCAGCTGGCCGCCGTCGCCGTAGAACAGCCCCTTGACGGTGCCGTTCACGCCGTTCCAGCCGGCTCCGTACGTACCGTCGGCGAACAAGCCGACCGAGAGCACACCCCAAGCTCCATTCATGCCGTGCACCGAGATCGCGCCGCAGGGGTCGTCGATGCCGAGCTTGTCGAACATCTCCACGCTGTACACAACGAGAATGCCGGCGACCATGCCGATCACGACCGCCGCCCACGGCGCCACGAACGCACACGGCGCCGTGATCGCGACGAGCCCGGCGAGCATGCCGTTGCACGACATCGAGATGTCGGGTTTGCCGTACTTGGTGTCGGTGATGATCATCGCCAGCACGAAGCCCGCGCAAGCCGCGAGCAGCGTGTTCACCGCGACGACACCGATGCGGTTGTCGATTGCGCTGAGCGTCGAGCCCGGGTTGAAGCCCATCCATCCGAAAACGAGGATCAGGGTGCCGACAACGACGAAGGGGATGTTGTGCCCCGGTATCGCGTTCGCGGACCCGTCCTTGTTGAACTTCCCGATGCGAGGTCCGAGCACCATCGCGAGCGCAAGGGCCGCCCACCCCCCGGTGGCGTGAACCACGCCGGAACCCGCGAAGTCGACGGCGCCGTGGCCGAGACTGAGCGGACCGGTGCCGAGGTGTGCGAGCCAACCGCCGCCCCACATCCACTGGCCGTAGATCGGGTAGATGATCGCACCCATGCACACCTCGGCGAGCAGAAAGCCCGCGAACGAGATGCGCTCGGCGATCGCGCCGACGATGATGTAGCCCGCGGTCTCCATGAAGACGACCTCGAACAAGAACAGCACCATCACGCCGACGTCGTACGAACCATGGCTCTGCAGCAAGAACCCGTGCGTGCCGATGATGCCGCCGTTGGTCTTGCTCGCGATATGGAACATGCCCGAAAGCGGCGACGTCCCGCCCAAGCTCAAAACCTGCAGTCCGCCGAACATGAACGCGAAACCGACTGCGTAGTACGCGAGCAACGCGACTGCGAAGGCCGCGATGTTCATCATCATCATGTGGGCCGCGTTCTTCGCCCGGGTGAGCCCCGTGACGAGGAAGGCGAAGCCGACCTGCATGAACAGGACGAGGAAGCCCGTGATGAGCACCCACACGAAGTTGACCGACAGCCCCGCGCCCCCGGTCGACGTCGCAAGTTGGTTGATGCCGACCTGCGACACCGGGATTCCAGCTTGGACCCCGCCTTGGAAGACGTTGGTGTAGCTGTTCGCCGCCGTGCTGGCGGTACCGGTCGGGTCGCCACCCTTATGACCCCAGATTGCGCCCAACACCACGATGACGACGAAGGTCATCAGGGTGAGCGCGACGAATTTCTTGCCTCGCGACACATTGCCTCCCCGTGAGCAACCGCACCGAAGCACGGTCGATTCGATGATGCATGTGCGCGATGTGCGCTCGTTCGTCCCGGCGCTACTCCACTCTCTTTACCTTTCGTGACCGTCTCGGCCGCGTGTCGGCTCCGTGAAGCGCATCCTTCGGGAATCTGACGGGCCGTCCTGCCGGGCCGGCGTGGGGCGTCAGGCGTCGGTCGGCTGGATCGTCGACTCGATCCGGCGGTCGGGCACGAACCACATAACCGACACGACGACATAGAGAGCCACGGCAATCCACCGGTTCACGAACGCAAGCGGCACGGCGGCTGCGTAGATGACCGGCGAGATCTTGCCCTTGAGGTCGCGACCGAGAGTCGCGGCGAGCGTGGAGTCCGCGCCCTGCGCGGCAATGATGACGGTCTTGAGCACGTAGTACGCGACCCCTGCCATCAGCAGCACGCATCCGTACGCCGCGGTCGGTAGCGCGTCGAAATGGTTCTCCCCCATCCAGCCGGTGAAGAACGGGAAGAGCGACAGCCAAAAGAGCAGATGCAGGTTCGCCCAGAGCACTGCGCCGTTGATGCGGCGCGTGGCCGAGAGCAGGTGATGGTGGTTGTTCCAGTAGATGCCGAGGTTGACGAAGCTCAGCACGTAGGTGAAGAAGATCGGGATCAGCGGCCGGAGCGCCTCGGCGTCGGAGCCGTGCGGGACTCTCAACTCGAGCACCATGATCGTGATGAGGATCGCGATTACACCGTCGCTGAACGCCTGTAGCCGATCCTTCTCCACGAGCCTGACCTTAACGAGCTGAGCGCACCGGCCCGAGGTTCATCACGCGCGACGCCGACGACAAGATCGCGCGCTCGAGGTATCCGCCAGGAGTCAACTCACTCGTCGGTCGTCGTACTATCCCTTGGTGCGAAGGAGCAACACTACGCGTGACGCGCAGCTCGCGATCCTCGTCGCGGTCGCTCTCTTTGCCGTCTATGTGGCAGCGCAGCGAGGGCAAATCAAGTCATACGACGGTTCCATCATGGTGAACCTCGCGACCCGCCTCCTGACCAGACACACACTTTCGATCGACCCGGCGACAGACGCGCTGCATATTCAAAGTCCGTTCGCGTCTTACGGTTTCGGCACCACGTTGCTATATCTCCCGTTCGACGCGCTGCAACGTGCGGTCAAGCCGCGCTCCGCTGCACTGCTCACGCTCGCCAACCCCATGGTGCTTGCCGCGTGCGGGTCGTTGCTCTACCTGATCGGCAGACGCATCGGATGGCGCCGATCCGTATGCGTCCTCGTGGCACTTGGGTTCGGACTGCTCACTACCGCGCTGTGGCAGAGCACCGAAGCTTTCTCGGAACCCGGGGTCACACTCGCGTCGCTCGTACTCGTGTTCGGCGTATTGCTGTGGCCGGAGGCCGAGGTGCGTGGCGCGCTTCTTGTCGGTATCGGAACCGCGATGGCGATCCTGTTCCGCCCCGACTCTCTTTTGCTCGTCGCCCCTATCGCGCTCCTCGTTCCGTTCATTGTTCCCCGCGAACGGATTCTCGCCCGCCGGGCGCTCGTCGCCTTCGGGACACCAATCGCCGCAGTTGCAGCGTTCCAGCTCTGGTACAACAGCTACCGCTTTGGCTCGGTCTTGAATTCGGGAATCAGCCACCAAGCGCGGGGACGCGGGTTCGACACACCGATCCTTCAAGGTCTCGATCTGCTTCTACGTTCACCGAGCCGCGGTTTCTTTTGGACATCCCCAATTCTGGTTCTCGCGCTTCCGGGTTTTGTGTTCCTCTACCGCCGCAACCGACCGCTCGCGATCGCGCTTGGTGTCGCCGTGCTGGCGCGCTTTCTCTTCTTCGCTCGGTGGTTTACGCCCGGAGGTGGCGTGGCGTGGGGGCCGCGGCTGCTCTTCCCGGTGACAGCGCTTCTCGCGATCGCGGCCGGAGCGACGTTGGAGCAGATCTGGCACTGGCCCTCGCCACGACATCGCGGTATCGCTTGGCTCGCGGTGGCCAGCCTCGCCGCAGCAAGTGCCGGCGTCTCGGTCCTCTCGGTGGCGGTCGGGTACGAGAAGTACTGGCAACAGTGGACCGCCGTCTCGACGAGTGCCGGACCGGCGCGCTCGCACGCCTACTACTGGTCGCTGGCCCACAACGCGATCGCGGGAAATGTTCACCTGTTGCGGACGGGCGTCGCGCTCGCGCCGATTCATTTTCGTCATGGGCCCGACGGCGTCGGCGTTTTCGCGATCGCAATTGCTGTCGTCGCCATTGTCACGGCACTCGTCGCCGCACGCAACGATGTCGGAGAGAGTCGAAGCCTGTTCGGCCACTCGGACGACGGCAGGAGCGAAAGGAGCGGCAAGAGCGCCCTGTGGAACGCTTCGACTCGCGACGGTGTCTCACAAGCGTGAGGTGCAGATGGCTCGCGGTCGTGCTGTTGATCGGCACGGGCTGCCGCGCGTCGACACATACCGACGGATCCACCGCGCCGACGACAGCGCGGCCGACCGCGGCGGCAGGCGCGGCTTGCGCACATGCGACACGATTCGGCGTCGGAAGCGGAGCACATGAGATACGCGGCATGAGCGCCGACGCCGGGCTCTGGGGACTCGCGCTCGGGCCGGGCCGCATTCCGCCCCGCGCGGGTGACGAGCTGAAGATCGTCTGGCGCATGACCGGCCGCGGCCCGTTGCACATTTCCTTCACGGCGCCCGACGGCCGCGACCGGCCCCTGGTCTTCGGACCGGCGGCGCATCTGACGAGCAGCTACAACCGACCGGGCGACGA
>DASYJT010000286.1:0-14947 GCA_035996165.1 Acidimicrobiia bacterium | reverse complement strand
GCTGACCCGCGCGCTGTCGATCGACCAACTGACCGGCGTCGTGATGCTGCCCGAGCCGCTGGCCATCGGCGCGCAACTCGAAGCGCGCTTTCTCCGTCAGGTCCGAGAGCTGCCCGCCCCAACTCAGCGCCTTTTACTGGTCGCCGCGGCCGAGCCGACCGGAGACCCCGCGCTCGTGTGGCGGGCCGGACGCGACCTCCACTTCGACGAGCGCGCGATCTTGCCCGCCGAAGCCGTACACCTCGTGAGTGTCGGACCACCCATCCGTTTTCGGCACTCGCTGATCCGCTCCGCGATCTACCACGGCGCCAGCGATGCCGAGCGCCGACAAGCGCACAATGCGCTCGCCGCCGCGACCGACGTCGAAGTCGACCTCGACCGACGCGCCTGGCACCGCGCGGCAGCGGCACACGCGCCCGACGAGGACGTCGCCGCCGAACTCGAGCTCGCGGCGAATCGCGCCCGAAGCCACGGCGGCTACGCCGCAACGGCGGCCCTGCTCACCCGGGCCGCGCAGCTCACCCCGGACCCACGCCGGCGAGCAGTGCGCTATTTCGCCGCGGCGGCGTCCGATCTCACGGCCGGAAGCTCGGCCCGAGCGCGGGTCAATCTCGCGCTCGCGCTCCCGGGCCTCGACGATGCCGTGCTCGTCGCGCAAGCTCGCCGGCTCGAAGCCATGATCGCGTTCATCGATGCGCAGGTCGATGGCAACCGCGAGGGCGCCAACCAAGGCATGGCGATGATGCTCAACGCAGCTGTCACCCTCGGCTCGCACGACATCTCCAGCGGGCGCGAGACGTTGCTCAACGCGATACCGATGGCGCTATATGTCGGTCCTGAAAGTCGCACGACACTCGAAGAGGTTGCGCGGGCGGTGCAGGCGCTCACGCTCCCGCCGGACACTGCGCCGACCGCGGGCGACCTTCTCCTCGATGCGCTCGCGCAACTGTTCGCCGAGGGCCTCGACGGCGCGGTCCCCGCGCTCCGAACAGCCCTCGCGGCAATCAGAAGCGACCCCGAGGCGCGCGAGTCTCCCCGACTGGTGGTCTCGGGGTGCTGGCCCGCGTTCGCATTGAGCGACGACGAAGCGCTCTGGTCGATTGCCAACGAGAGCGTCGCGCTCTGTCGTTCCCGCGGCGCGTTGCAGTATCTGCCCGAAGCACTCAACTACCTCGGCCTGTGGGCGCTGCGCCGCGGTTCGCTGACCGCCGCCGACGAGTACTTCACCGAGTGTGAAGCGATCCGGTCACTTTTGGGCCGGAAGCCTCCCGCGGTTGGTCCACCCGGGCCATTGATCGTGGCGGCGTGGCGAGGCCGTGAAACCGAAGTGCGAGCGGCCGCATCTGCGCTCGCCGCAACCGAACACGACCCAGGCATCGGCTGGGCCGTGCGACAGGCCGAGTATGCCTTCGTTGTGCTCGAATTGGGACTGGGCAACTATCAAGCGGCCGCCGACTCGCGTCCGGACTACGCGGCCGATACCCCTTTAGGTGCCTTCCGGGCAGCCGACGCGATCGAAGCCCACGCTCGGGCCGGACACCAGGTGGCCGCCGCTGCCGCGCTCGAGTGGCTGTCGAACCGAGCACTAGCCAATGGCAGCTCGATCGACCTCGGATTGGCAGCCCGGAGTCGCGCGCTGCTGAGCCTCGACGACACCGACGCCGAAGCGCACTTCGGTGAAGCGCTCGCGCACTTGGGGGCGAGCGGAGCACTTTTACACCTCGCGCGGGCGCAGCTGCTCTACGGGGAGTGGCTCCGACGCCGGAACCGGCGCCGCGACGCCCGTATGCAACTCGGAGCCGCACTCGAGACGTTCGAATCGGCCGGTGCCAACGCCTTCGCCGACCGGACGAGGCTCGAGCTCCTCGCCACAGGCGTGAACGCCCGCAAACGGGTCGAAGAAACCCGCCGCGACCTCACTCCCCAGGAGGAGCAGATCGCGCGACTCGCGGCCGGCGGGGCAACCAATCCCGAGATCGCAGCACGGCTGTTCATCAGCGCGAACACCGTCGAATACCACCTGCGCAAGGTCTACCGAAAACTCGACATCAAGTCGCGTCGGGAACTCGCCCGAACGAGTCTCGCCGAAGGAGCGAATTAGCAAATTCCGGCGGGGCCGTACCAGGGAGTTTCCCTGGGGTCAGCAACATCCGGTCGTCGGATACTCGTCGGCATGACGAGTGAACCCGTGCGCAATCCGGTCGCCGATCCGTTGCTCACACCCCAGAATTCTGCACTCGTCGTCATCGACTACCAGCCGAGCCAAGTGCAGACGGTCGCGTCGATGGATCACGATCTGCTGACGCGGAACATCGTGTCCGTCGCGCGTCTCGCGAAGACCTACGGGCTTCCGGTCGTGCTCTCGACCGTGAATGTCGCCAACGGGCAAGGACCGACGATCCCGGAGCTTCGGGAAGTCCTTTCGGACTCGGTCGAGATCGACCGCACCCAGATCAACTCCTGGGAGGACGTCGACTTCCGCCGTGCGGTCGAGGCGACGGGGCGCAAGAAGCTGGTCATGGCCGCCTTGTGGACGGAGGTGTGTCTGGCCTTCCCGACTCTGGACGCGCTTCGCGAGGGCTACGAGGTGTTCCCGGTCGTCGACGCAGTGGGCGGGACGTCCCCGGAGGCGCACCGCGCGGGTCTGGAGCGCATCGTCGAGGCGGGCGCACAACCCGTTGGCTGGGTATCCCTCGCCTGCGAGTTGCAACGCGACTGGGCGCGGACAGACACCGTTCCCGACGTGGTGGACATCGTGCTCACGTCGCGGCTCCTCAAAGGGCTCTGAGCCGTTGCGGCGATCACTCGGCCGGAGTGTCGTCGAGGTGGGCGGCCACCTCGGCCAAGGCTTTCGCGACTCCCTTGACGGCCCCGGCATCGAGGGCATCGAAGAAGCGACGCCGAACGCTCGCGAGGTGAACGGCCCATGCGGCCCTCAGTTTGGCCATGCCCCGCGGAGTGAGCCGCGCAACGTTCCCCCGTGCGTCGGAGGAGCTCGCCGTCTTCGTCACGAGGCCCCGCGATTGGAGATCGTCCACGAGGCGGGTCATCCGGCTCGCCGACAACCCGGTCGCGGTGGCCAGGTCGGCCATCCGCAACTCGCGATTGGGAGCTTCGGACAGATGCATGATCGTCGTGTAGTCGCTCGCCGTGAGGCCGGCACCTCTGAGCAGGTCGCTGTCCAGATGCCGCGGCAGGACTTTCACAATTCGCATCAGTGCGCGCCAGGCGGCCTCCTCGTTCGCGGAGAGAGGCTGGTCGGCGGCCATGCCTCCCAAAATACTTGCTTCGCCAACCAATCCCGATGGATCAAACGAAAGAAGCGGTACCGATGACTGACAGCACTGTCGTCCAGATTCCCGGCCTCGTCGCCGGAACGTGGGAGATCGATTCGGCCCACTCCGAGGTCTCCTTCGTGGTGCGGCACTTGGTCGTGAGCAAAGTGCGCGGCCGTTTCGACCGGTTCCGCGGGACGATCGTCACCGCCCAGGACCCCGCTCGCTCGTCGGTGACCGTGACGATCGACGCATCCTCGATCAGCACGAGTGAACCGAATCGCGACAACCATGTCCGCTCGGCGGACTTCTTGGACGTCGAGAACTTCCCGGACATCACCTTTCGCTCGCTCGCCGTGCGCAGCGAAGGTCGCCGATTCTTCGTCGACGGAGAGCTCACCATCCGCGGGACGACCCGTCCGGTGACGCTCGACCTGGAGGTGAACGGGTTCACGCCCGATCCGTACGGCGGCACGCGGGCCGGGTTCAGCGCGAGCGCCGAGATCGATCGGCAGGACTTCGGCGTCAGCTTCAACGGCCCGATCCCCGGCGCAGACAACGCGATGGTGCTCAGCGACAAGGTGACGCTCACCCTCGAAGTCGAGGCAGTCCTGCAGGACGCCGAATCCGTTGCCTGAGCAGGCGGATGCCGGTTGGCAAGACACGTCGACGGCGCGGGCGCCGGATTGGAGCGAGCTCGATGAGTGAGCAGCAAAAGCACGACTTGATGGGAATCCTGAGCCAGGGAGGATTGGACCTCAGCGCGGACGTCCCGACGTTGCGAGCCGCGTTCGACGACCTCATGGCGAGAGTCCCCGTCGCCGGCGATGTCGATCAGAAGCCCACGACCATCGGTGGCGTCGACGCGATCGACGTCACCATCCACGGTCTCGAAACGGTGGGCACCATCTTGTACTTCCACGGTGGCGTTTACGTCATAGGGACGGCCGTGGCAACCGTCCCGTTGGTGAGCGACCTCGCTCGGCGTACGCATGCGAGGGTCGTCACGGTTGATTATCGGTTGGCCCCGGAGCACCCATACCCCGCCGCGGTTGACGACGCCCTCGCCGTCTACAAGGGTTTGCTCGCGCAGGGCGTTGACGCGCGCCAAATCGCGCTCGCCGGCGAATCGGCCGGAGGTGGGCTGGCGGTAGCCACACTCCTCGCGCTGCGAGACACCGGCCTTCCGTTGCCCAGCAGCGCCTTGTTGATGTCGCCGTACGCAGACCTGACGCTGTCGGGCGAGACCATTGTCGAGCGAGCGGCGAGTGATCCGATCCTCACGCCGGAAGGCCTGCGGCTCCGCGTGCCTGACTACGTAGGAAGCGCCGATGCTTCCGATCCGGAGATCAGTCCGATCTTCGCCGATCTCAGTGGGCTGCCGCCGCTGTTGATCCAGGTCGGTTCGAACGAGATCTTGCTCAGTGACGCGATTCGGCTCGCCGGCCGCGCCGCGCGGGCCGACGTGCCGGTCACACTCGACGTCACTCCCGGCGTGCCCCACGTTTTCCAAGGGTTTGCGGCGTTGATCGATGAAGGAAGCGCGGCGCTCGACCGAGCGGCCACGTTTCTTCGCACGCAATTCGCTGTGACTCAACCGAGCTGAGCAGTGTTGAGTCAACTGCCTGATCGAGACGCACCGGATCACCGACGAGTGGCCGTCGTCGCGGGGGGAGCCGGCGGGATCGGCGGCGCGATTTGTCGGTCGCTCGAAGAGTCCGGACATCGGACGGTGGTGATCGACCGGACCGGGACCATCCCCTGCGACCTCGGGTCGGAGTCGTCCACCCGGGATGCGGCCGCGGCCGTTCTGGAGCAGTACGGCCGTTGCGACGTCTTCGTCCAGTCCGCCGCTGCGTTCGACCAAGTCGCGCTCGAAGACCTTGACGCGACCACGTGGCGGCACGTGCTCGCGGTCAATGTCGAGTCCGCGCTCTGGCTGGCCCAGTCGTTCGCGCCCGGCATGACAGAGCGGGGCTTCGGGCGGATGATCTTCGTCGTCTCGGACACGCTGTGGTCGCCACCTGGCCCGGCGATGTTGGCGTACGTGGCGAGCAAAGGAGCGCTCATCGGCGTCATGCGCACGCTCGCGGTAGCGCTCGGGCCCGACGGGATCGCGGTGTCGGCCGTAGCTCCCGGCCTCACCGACACGCCCGGCTCGCGAACGGTGAACTCGGACGCCGACTTCGACGCCGTCGTCGAGCATCAGGCGCTGAAGCGTCGGCTCACACCCGAGGACACGGCGTCGGCAGTCGCTTATCTGGCATCCGACGCGGGAGCAGCGATGACGGGTCAAGTTCTCTGCGCGGACGGCGGAGTCATCCTTCGGTAGCCAAGACTCGATTGCGATGACGACCATCGCGCGGGCGTGCCACTCCCGACGCGCGCCGCAGCGGGGCAGAGCGCGATTCGGACTCCCCTGTCGTCGTGAACTCGGCGTGGCGGCGACGCGGTCGAGAACGTGTTGGTTGCACGGTGTACCGTGACGATTGACGCGATAAGGCAATTCCCCGATCGCGTTGGATTCTGTCCAGCGATCTGGACAGCGTCCGGGAGCGTTGCTCCGGACCCTGGTAGCGCATCTGTTGCAGCTACACGAGATGCTCGGTTCGGACGCGACGCCTGACTCGCGCGTGGGAGCTTGGCGTTTCCTCAAGAAGAGGAGAACCGTCATGTTCATTGCTCTCGAGAGTGCAACCGCGCCTCGCGACCCGTTCCCGACGCGCGGCCACGTTGACGCCGCCACCCGCGGCCGACATGACCGATAGCCGGTTGCATGTCGTGTACGGCGCCGGTCAGGTCGGGCGCGCCCTTGCGTCACAACTTGCCGCATTGGGTTTGGATGTGCGCGCAGTTTCGCTTCGTCGTCCGGCGACGTTGGTAGACGGCATCGACTGGCGGTCGGCCGACGTCACCGACCCGGAAGCCGCCACCGACTGCGCGAAGGGTGCAGCAGTCATCTACCAGTGCCTCAACGCGCCATACACACAGTGGCCCAAACAGTTCCCACCCCTCCAGCGCGGCGTTCTTGCGGCCGCGGAACGAACCGGCGCGCTGCTGGTGACGTTGGAGAACCTGTACGGCTACGGACCGGCCGGCAGCCCGATGACAGAGGATCTCCCACTCGCTGCGACCACCGTGAAGGGGCGGACGCGAGCCGCAATGACTCGAGAATTGTTTGCTGCCGCGGATGCCGGGCGGGTGCGCATCGCGATTGGGCGTGCGTCGGACTTCTTCGGCGCGGGTGTCACCGAGTCGACCCTCGGCGAGCGCGTCTTCGCGCACACCCTTGCCGGCAAGCGCGCCGACTTCATCGGCAATCCCGAGCTGGCGCACACCTACAGCTACGTCCCCGACATCGCCGCCGGATTGGCGACCCTCGGCACCGATGCGCGGGCGATCGGTTCCGTGTGGCACCTGCCCGGGCCCGAGACCGTCACCACCCGAGCGCTCCTCGACATCGTCGCCGCCCAGATTGGGCACCCGGTCGGGATTCGAGCAGTACCGAGACTGCTCCTGCGTGCGCTCGGACTGGTCAATCCGATGATGCGGGGCCTGGCCGAGATGTCCTACGAGTTCGACGCGCCATTCGTGCTCGATACCACCAAATACGAGTCGACGTTCGGAAGCGGTGGCACCTCCCTGGCTACCGCGATCGCGACGACCCTCGACTGGTACCGAACGAAGACACCATGACTACGACAACGGCGCAGAACGCGGCGGCGTCGGATGCGACCGCAGCATGGTCGCGGCGCGTGCGCCGCGTCGGCGGATTCATCCAGGCCGCATTCGCCGCCTTCTGGCTCGTGCGAGGCAGTCTCGTGATCGGTTCTGCCATTGGGCTTGCACTCGCCGCGGCGTTCGCCATCGTCGTAGCGGCCGCCGTCGCGTACGCGATCCGCGTCACCACCGATGTTGCGCCCCGGCCAACCAGCCGCGAAGCGAAGCGAATCGAACGCGCCGTCACCATCGCGACAGTCGTCCAACTCGTCGCCTCCTTCGCCGCGCCCGCGTTTGTTGTCGCCACCGGTCATTCCGACTGGGTCCTGCCGTCGATCGCAATCACTATCGGCCCGCTTCTGCTATGGCTCGACCACCGCGTCCACATTCCTCGCTACCGCCCCGTCGCCTGGACCCTTATCGTCGGTCCCGTGATCCTGGCCGCAGTCATGTCCGGCACCGCGCTCGCCGCTACCACCGGAATCGCGGCCGGCACCTTGCTCCTCGGCACGGCGATCGCGGGCTTCCACGATCTTGCGGTCATCGACCGCACACAAGCGGGAGCCGCGAAGGACCAGCCTCGCCGCACTCCTCGATGATTGGGACTCACCATCTGAACAAAGTGAGACGCATGAGCACACGCCCCGATAGCGCGCCGGCGTCGAAGGTCGCAGTTTGATTCCCTCGGGATCGATGTACCAACGCTTCATACACACGCTGGCAGCGGCGCAGATCGAGGCCACGACGCCGAATCCCACGCCCGTCACCGACACCGATCTCCTCGACCTGCCCCCGACCGTCCGGCGCTACCTGCGATTCATGGGCGTCGTCGGTCGGCCACGGGACCGGTCGTTCCGAGCGCAGTTCTCCGGTCGTTTCCGGCTTGCACCCGACAAGGGGTGGATGCCGTGCGAGGCCTGGCAATACAACACGGGACCTCCCCCAACACGCGTCTTCTTCATGCGCGCGCGGTTCGGGCATCTGATCCCGATGGTCGCGCGCGACACCTACGCTCACGGCCACGGTCGCATGCTTGGCAAGCTCTTCGACCTGATCACTGTCGTCGACGGCACGGGCGACGAGTTCGACACGGGCGAACTCGTGACGTACCTCAACGATGCCGTACTGCTCGCACCATCGCTGCTGCTGGGCCCGAACGTCACCTGGCAAGCAGTCGACGACAGCACATTCGGTGTCACCCTCACCGACGCCGGCCGCACGGTTACCGGCCACATCTTCATCGACGAACACGGCGCGCCCCGCGACTTCAGCACCACAGACCGCTTCGCCGCGCTGCCGCAGGTCCTCGTGCGAGCTCAGTGGAGGACACCCATCAAAACGTGGACCACCTCCAATGGTCGGCCGCTTCCCTGCGCGTCGTCGGCGATCTGGCAACTCCCGGAAGGGCCATTCGCGTACATCGAGGGCCGGTTCGTTCCCGGCCAGGTGACCTACAACATGCTGCCCGACGGAACGCCCGAACCCATCTCGACACCGACCGACCAATGAGCTCACCGAACAAGCCGTCCAAACCCGACAACCGGCGATGCTTCCGCGCAACCATTTACGGATGACGGACGCTCGAAGGTGTCGCAGCCTTATGGTCGCCGGAGTAGTCCTCCTGTACTTCGTGGCAGCGCGGCCACGAATGCTCCGCTGGGGCGCAACCCGCGAAGAAGCGCGAGACGTACTTCCCGGCGACGATCTGGTCTCGGCGCGTTGGCAAACCACACGCGCTGTCAACATCTCGGCGCCTCCGACCGTGGTGTGGCCATGGCTCGTCCAAATCGGCTACGGCCGCGGCGGCTGGTACAGCTACGACTGGCTCGAACGTCAGGTCGGCGCCGGCGACTTCGCGCAGGCGGGATCCGCGAACCGCGTGGTTCCCGAACTCCAAAATCTCGAAGTCGGCGACACCATCGCAATCGGCCCGAGCGGCGGACCGACAGTCGCAGTGCTTGACCCACCGTTCGCGCTGGTGCTGCACTACCGCATGAATCCGTTCACGGCCGCGCCCGCTGACGACGACGATCGCGCGGTACTCGACTGGACTTGGACATTCGACCTCACCCCCGTAGGCGAAGACTCGTGTCGCCTTTTGGTTCGCGTTCGCGCCGACTACCGGCCCCCGTGGCTGTTCGCGTTCATACCGCTCGCACTCGAACCCGTGCACCTGCTCATGGAACGCAAGATGCTGCGAACACTCCGATCGGTAAACTGCTCGCCGCCGGGTCGGAGTCGAGAGCACGATCTCGCGCCACAAAAACTGTAAGGAGCCGCGTCGTTGGGCGTCGGGGCCCATCGAGTGAGCCAGCCCAACCGACAAGACGGAAATGGCGATCGCCACGACGCCGGCCTGCATAGCCACGCTGCGCCCGATCAGATCGAGCTGGGTCGGTGCACGCCCGTCAAGCTGGCTCTGAGCGAAGGATGACCTTCGCCGTCAGCGCGTACGTAAAACCTGGACCAGTCAGCAAGACTCTGTCGCGTTCCAGCCCTCCGTCGCGCTCTCCTGGGTGTGGGCGTGAATCCGCTCGAGCGAGGGCGCCTCCGGCGCTGACCCCCGACCCGAATACACCGCTGGCCGCCGCGGAAGCCGCCGGCATTCGGACCTGCGTCCCTTAGGTAAATCCTTAGGCAGCGCCCCCGCGATCCGCCGCCGGGTCGCAGACCAGTGCCTTACGAGTCGGGCTGGCGGGATTCGAACCCGCGACCTCTTGACCCCCAGTCAAGCGCGCTAACCGAACTGCGCTACAGCCCGCGAACGGGGTGTGAGTGTATCGGGCTACACCGGTGGCACTCCGTGGTGCTTCGCCACGACCTCGCGCACCCGGCCGGCGGCCAGACCCAGACGACGGACGAGCTCCGTCCGCAGATCCTCGGGCTGCACCACCGCATCCACGACGAGCTCGGCCGCGAGGTGCATGAGATCGACATTCTCCTCGTACGCGGCCCGCTCCTGCGCGACGAACGCGGCGCGCTCGTCGGGGTCTTCGATCGCGTGGATGCGGTTGTAGAACACCGCGTTCACCGCGGGATCCGGACCCATCACCGCGATCTGCGCGGTCGGCAACGCCAGCACCGCGTCGGGGTCGAAGGCGGGCCCGCACATCGCGTACAACCCCGCGCCGTACGCCTTGCGCACGATCACCGAGAACTTCGGCACGGTTGCCTGCGCGACCGCGGTGATCATCTTGGCGCCGTGGCGGATTATCCCCGCCCGCTCGACCTGCGAGCCGATCATGAACCCGGGCACGTCGGCCAAGAAGATCAGCGGCACGTTGAACGCGTCGCACAGCCAGATGAACCGGGCCGCCTTGTCGGCGGAATCGACGAACAGCACTCCCCCGAGGTGCTTCGGGTTGTTCGCGAGCACTCCCACCGCTTGGCCGTCGAGTCGCGCGAACCCGACGATGAGCTCCCGAGCCCACAACGGCTTCAGCTCGAAGAACGAGTCGGCGTCGACGAGCGCGTCGACCACCTTGTGCATGTCGTACGCGCGCCGCTCCTCGGCGGGTACGACATCGGCGATCGGCCGGGCATCGGCGATGGGCGCTACCGCGTCGACGGCCGGCGCCGGCTGAGTCCAGTCCGTCGGCAGGTACGAGAGGAACTTCCGGGCCGACGCGATCGCGTCCTCGTCGGAGGTGCAGAGGTTGTCGCCGCACCCGCTCACGGTCGCGTGCATGCGCGCGCCGCCCATCTCGTCGAGCGAGACGTGCTCCCCGATCACCACCTCGGCCATGCGCGGCGAACCGAGGTACATCGAGGCGTTGCCCTCGACCATGAACACCACGTCGCAGAACGCAGGGATGTACGCACCACCCGCGGCCGACGGGCCGAACAGGCAGCACACCTGCGGCACCTTCCCCGACAAGCGCACCTGGTTGGCGAAGATCCGACCCGCGCCCCGGCGTCCGGGGAAGAGGTCGACCTGGTCGGTGATCCGCGCGCCCGCGGAATCGACGAGATACACCACCGGCACCTGGTGCGCGAGCGCGTACTCGGTGAGGCGCACAATCTTCTCGACCGTGCGCGCGCCCCACGACCCCGCCTTCACGGTCGAGTCGTTCGCCATCACGCACACCGGACGACCGTCGATGCGCCCGACTCCGGTGACGACACCGTCGGCGGGCAGATCACCGGCGAGCGCGTTGGCGAGCAGCGCGTCTTCGACCCACGAGTCGGCGTCGAGCAGCAGCGCGAGACGGTCGCGCACGAACAGCTTGTTCTGCTTCGCGAGCTTCTCGCCCTCCTTGGCGAGATTGCCCTGCCGCGCGCGCTCGTTGTGCTCTCGGACGCGGTCGGCGTCGCTCACGATGCGTACCTCCGGCTGCGCGCTCCGGCGTGCAAGAGCGCGCTCGGCAGTTCCCGGCCCACGATGTCCTGCGCCAGTGCCGCGCAGGAGACCAACGCGTCGAGGTCGATACCGGTGTCGATCTCCATGTCGGTGAGCATGTGCACGAGATCCTCCGTCACCGCGTTCCCGGACGCGCCGGGCGCGTACGGGCACCCGCCCAAGCCACCCACCGAAGCGTCGTACCGCGTCACACCGCGATCGAGGGCCGCGACGACGTTGGCCAGCGCGGTGCCGCGCGTGTTGTGGAAATGCAGACCGACCCGGTCACTCGTGATGCCCGCCCGCTCCAGCGCGTCGATCAGATCGTCGACCCGCCGCGGCGTGGCCATGCCGGTGGTGTCACCGAACGAGAGCCGGTCGGCGCCCGCGTCGACGAGGTGACCGGCGATCTGCGCGACACGCTCCGGCGCGACGTCACCTTCGTACGGACACCCGAACGCGGTCGACACGATCGCCTCGACGAGCACCCCCGCGCCGTGACCGATCTCGACCACGTCGCGCGCACCCACCAACGAGTCGGCCACCGAGCGCTTCACGTTCTTCTGGTTGTGCGTCTCGCTCGCGCTCACCACCAGCTCGATCTCGTCGGCGCCGGCCGCGGTCGCCAGCTCGGCGCCCTTCGGATTGGGCACCAGCGCTGAGTACACGACTCCCGGCTGACGGGTGATCGCCGCCATCACCTCACCGGCGCCCGCCATGGGCGGGATCGCGGCCGCCGAGACGAACGAGGCGGCTTCGATGAACCGCAGCCCGGTGGCCGAGAGCGCATCGATCAGCCGCACCCGCTGCTCGGCAGGCACCGGAGCCTCGTTCTGCAGCCCGTCGCGGGGTCCGACCTCCCGGACATCGACGTGCGCGGGCCGAGACGACATGGCGACCACGTTACGCGCCCCGAGCCCCTGAGCCGTCAGCTCGTGCGGGGACGGACGCGGATCTTGATCGGGGTCGGGCCGAGGTCGAACGATTCCCGCAGCTTGCGCTCCAGGTAGCGGAGGTACTGCTGCGACAGCGGACGGCTCGCGAACAACGTGAACGTCGGGGGGTCGGTGGCGCCCTGGGTCGCGTAGAGGATGCGGGGCCGGTGCTTCTTCACGACCGGCGCGGGATGCGCGTTCTGCGCGTCGCGGATCACGCGGTTGAGCGCGGCGGTAGGAATGCGTTGGTGGTACGCCGCCTCGGCGTCGCGCAGCGCCGGCAGCAGTTGGTGCACCCGCCGGCCGCTCAACGCGGAGATGGGGATCATCGGTGCGTAGTTCAAGAAGCCGAGCATGTCGGCGACGTCGCGCCGAACCTTCTCCCGGTCTTCGGCATCGACGAGGTCCCACTTGTTGCAGATGATCACGACCGCGGTGCCCGCGGCGTCGATGCGCTCCGCGAGGCGCTGGTCCTGATGGGTCACGCCCTCCTTGGCATCGATGACGAGCAGGGCGGCGTCGGCCCGGTCGATCGCCTCGAGCGCGCGTACGAGGCTGTAGTACTCGGTCGGCTCGTCGATGCGGCTCTTGCGGCGCAGCCCGGCGGTGTCGACGAACCGGAGCGGGCCGTCCTCGGTCTCGACAACGGTGTCGATCGCGTCGCGCGTCGTGCCGGGCATGTCGTGCACGACCGACCGGTCCTCGCCGACGAGCCGATTGAACAACGTGGACTTGCCCACATTCGGGCGCCCGACGATCGCGATGTTGAAGATGCCGTCGTCGAGGGCGTCGGCCGCGTCGCGCGCTTCCCAGTCGTCGTCGTCCTCGTTTGCCTCGGGCAGCGCGGCGACGATCGCGTCGAGCAATTCGCCCGACAGCCGCCCGTGGATCGCGGACACCGGCATCGGGTCTCCGAGCCCGAGGCGCGAGAACTCCCAGATGTCGGTCTCCCGCCGCGAGTCGTCGACCTTGTTGACGACGACGATCGTGGTCGGCGCGGCCTGCTGCAACAGCTTGGCGACCTGCGCGTCCTCTTCGGTGATACCGGTCATCACGTCGACGACGAGCAGCACGACGTCGGCCGTCCGCACCGCCTCCGCCGCCTGCGCGCTCACCTTGGCCGCGAGCGCCGACTCCTCGCCGGTGAGGCCCGCTTCGCCTTCGGCCAACCAACCGCCGGTGTCGACGATGCGGAACGCGCGGCCGACCCACTCCGCCGACAGCTCCCGCCGGTCGCGCGTCACGCCCGGGCGTTCCTCCACGATCGCCGCGCGCCGACCCACGATCCGGTTCACGAGCGTCGACTTGCCCACGTTCGGGCGACCGACGACGGCCACCACGGGAAGCTCGATCGTCATGACGCGGCGATCGGGATGGGAGCCGAGCGGCGTAGCGCGCTCACGAGCGCGCCACCGTCGGTCGCGACGATCTCGACCATACGGGGCAACTCCGCCGCGGTCGTGCCGTCGAGGAACCGGCCGCGCGAGAGCGCGACATCGGGAAGGAGGTAGCGGTCGTGCTCGGGTTGACCCGCGAGCGCGGCGGCAATGTCTTCGCCCGTCAGCAGACCGGTGACCCCGATGTTCCCTCCGAAGAACCCGTTCTTCACCGGCAGGAGTCGAACGCGGCCGGGCAGTTCGCTGAGCAGCGGCTCGAGCACCGCCGCGCCGAGCTCACCCGTGATGATCACGTTCCAGCGTTCACCCGCGCGGCCGGGTTGCGAGCCATTTCCGCCGCCTATTGGGGTCAAGTCGCGCGACTGCTGTGAGGTCTTGGCGCGGGGGGCGCGGTAGCCGTCGGCGGGGGCGCCGTCGACCCACGCGAAGAAACCGGAACGCACGCCGGTACCGACCACGTCGGCACCCGTGAGCGCAGCGCGCACTTCGGCCTCGAACGTGCGAGCCATGCCGATGCCGTTCTCGTGCTGCGCGACATCGTCGTACGCGTCGAGCGAGGGGAAGGGGCGCTGGGCGAGCAGGTAGTACTCGTCGGAGATGTACACGAGACGCCGACCGAGTGCGTCGAGGTAGCGCGCCTGCCAACGCTCGACGATGTCGACGACGGCCTGCGCCTCCGCCAACGTGTGCTCGCGCATCTCGTCTTCGTGGTTGTGCGCGCTCACGCCGAGCGGCACCACGCCGACGGTCGTGAGACCCGGGAAACGGTCGAGCACGCCGAGCAACGTGTCGTCGAGCACCGCACCGTCGTTGATCCCGGGGCACACGACCACCTGGCCGTGCACCTCGATCCCCGCGTCGAGCAGAAGCTCCAACCACCGAAGGCTCGTCGCGCCGCGCCGGTTGCGCAGGAGCCGGGTGCGCACGTCGGGGTCGGTCGCGTGGATACTGACGTACAGGGGACCGAGCCGCTCGCTCACGACCCGTTCGAGATCAGCTTCGGTGAACCGGGTCAGCGTGGTGAAATTCCCGTAGAGAAACGAGAGCCGGTAGTCGTCGTCCTTCAGGTACAGGCTCTTGCGCATGCCCTTCGGCAACTGGTGGATGAAGCAGAACGGGCAGTGGTTGTCGCAGGTGCGGACCCGGTCGAACACCGCGCTCGTCAGCTCGATCCCGAGGGGTGCGCCCTCGGCCTTGTCGACGTGCACCATGTGCTCCAGGCCACCCCGTCGGAGCTCGAGCTCCACGTGCGCCCCGTCGACCTGGATCTGGTATGCGATG
>DASYJT010000285.1:0-10914 GCA_035996165.1 Acidimicrobiia bacterium | reverse complement strand
GCCCCGCGCGTCGATCGGTGCGATCGAGATCGAACTACGCGCCCTCGACGGCCCACAACCGGCCGTCTCGGGCCCCCCGGTCCGCGTCGCGTTGTAACGCATCACACGCGCCCGCGTTCATTGTCCCTTCAATCCCCGTAGGGGGGATTGAAAGGACAATGGATCTCCGCGTTCGACTCATCCATTCGATACGCCTCCGACCAAGCCACACTGTCGAACGCATGTCGGCAACCATCCGCGCACCGAGAAGCGACGAGCTCGAACTTCTCCGCGACATCGAATGGGCGGCGGGCGCCATCTTCGTCGACGTGGGTTTCCCCGACGTCGCCGCCGACGAACCGTTGACCGCAGAAGCCCTCGCGGGGTACGCAAACGACGGCCGCGCGTGGGTCGTTACCGACGACCGTGACACGCCGGTTGGCTATGCGATCGTCGACATCGTCGACGGGCTTGCGCACCTCGAGCAGTTGAGCGTGCGTCCCGACCACGGACGCCAAGGACTCGGCGCCGCTCTCCTCGACCACGTCGCGCAATGGGCCGCGCAACACGAGCGCGAAGCCGTCACGCTCACCACCTTCCGCGAAGTTCCGTGGAACGCGCCCTTCTACGCGAAGCACGGGTACCGCGTGATGAGCGACGCCGAGATCGGCCCGGAGCTCGAGACCCTCCGCGCCCAAGAAGCCGAACACGGCCTCGACCCGGCGCAACGCGTCTGTATGCGCCGCGACATCTGAACCCGCCGCACCCGCCTGCCGCGCACCCGCGCCCGAACGCGCGGAACGGCGCCCACACTTCTTCGTCGAAGCGTGAGCGCCGTTCGCACGACTAGCCGGAGATCCAGATCAGAGTGCGTCTTCTCCCGTCTCCCCGGTACGGATACGGACCGTCCTGGCGACTTCCGTCACCCAGATCTTCCCGTCACCGATCTTGCCGGTGCGGGCCGCGTCGGCGATGACGTCGGTAATCTTGTCGGCTTGGCCGGCGTCACACAGGACGTCGACTTTCACCTTGGGCAAGAAGTCGACGTTGTACTCGGAACCCCGGTACACCTCCGTGTGTCCACGTTGACGACCGAAGCCCTGAACGTCTGCGATTGTCATACCGGTCACACCCGCGTCTTTGAGTGCCTCCGTCACTGCTTCGACGCGGTGCGCTTTGATGATGGCCGTGACGAGATGCATGTGATGGCTCTCCTATTCGCCGACGCTGATCGACGGGGACTTCGCACCGGTCGGTAACGAGACGCCGCCCGACTTGCCGCTCGGGATCGGTGAGTATCCCATGTAGGCGTACTCGGGGTGATAGGCGGGTGCACCGTGCTCGACGATGTCGAGACCCTCGAGCTCGTGTTCCGGCGAGATCCGCAAGATACCGAGCGCTTTGATCCCGTACATCATGACCAGGGCGATCGCGAACGTCGCCGAACAGATGATCAAGCTGCCGTATATCTGGAACTGCAGCTGGTGGAACCCACCGCCGTAGAAGAGTCCCTTGAACGCCGACGATGCATCGGGGCCGGTCGGTCCGGGCAACCCGTATTGACCCGTCGCGAACAGACCGAGACTCAACGTTCCCCAAACACCGCAGAGGCCGTGGACGGGCCATGCACCGATCGGGTCGTCGATTCGGAGCCACTCCAGCAGATCGACGCCGAGCACGACGACGACACCGGCGATGGCGCCGATACAGATCGCACCAAACGGCGAGACCCAATAACACGGACACGTGATGGCTACCAGCCCCGCGAGGAACCCGTTGATCGAGATGCCCGTGTCCCACTTATGGGCTCGTGGATAGACGAAGAACATCGCCACGAGACCGGCCGCCGCGGCCGCGAGCGTGGTGTTCGCCGCGACCCGGCCTACGCCCTCGAAGTCCATGGCCGAGAGCGTCGATCCGGGGTTGAAGCCGTACCAACCGAACCAGAGGATCACACCGCCGACCGCGGCGAGGGTCATGTCGTGACCTGGTGGCATACCGCCACCGTCCCGCTTGAACTTGCGGCCGATGCGCGGCCCGAGCGCGATGGCACCGGCCAGGGAGATGAAACCACCGATCGAGTGGACGACCGTGGAGCCCGCGAAGTCGTGGAACGGCGTCTTCATCGTGGCGAGCCAGCCGTCGGGTCCCCATACCCAGTGGCCGAGGATCGGGTAGATGAATCCGCTTACCGCGACGCTGTAGAGGAGGTCGCCACCAAAGGCCGTACGACCCACCATGGCGCCGGTCGTGACCGTGCTGCAGGTGTCGGCAAAGGCGTACTGGAACAAGAAGAACGCCAGGAACGCCACACCGGACGTGCCGTAGGTGTGCGGCGCGCCGTGCAACAAGAAGTACTGGTGCCCGATCCACCCGTTGCCGGATCCGAACATGAAGGCGAAGCCGAACGCCCAGAACAGGAGCGCACACAAGCAAGTGTCGGCGATGCACGAGATCATCACGTTCGACACTTCCCGAGTTCTTGCGAACCCGCCTTCCAAGAACATGAAACCGGCCTGCATGAAGAACACGAGGAACGCGGTGACGAGCACCCACATCGTGTTCACCGGGTTCACGACGTCGTCGGCTTTGAGGGCCGGCGTCGTCTGGCCGAGCATCGTGGCGCCCGCTTTGGTGCTGAAGTACCAAGTGATCGCCCAAATACCCAGCACCACGATGCCGAGGCCGATCATCTTGCCGGTGAAGTAGGCCGCGAACGCCTTTTGGCGCTCTCGGTCTTTGATACGCACTCGCAAGGTAGTGATCATGTTGAGGAACGTAAGTGCCGCTTGTTGCCGCTCCGTTCGCCCTGCATGACGCGTTCTGGTCGCGCGCGTGTCGGCTGTGCTACATGAACCTGAGCGCTATCTGACCAGACCTGATGAAAACCCCGTGAGATGCGGAATTACCCGGATCGGGCCGTGCCGTACCTTCAGTCCGAGCGCCGACCAGCCCCGCGCAAGAGCGTGGCGGCGGCGATGGCAACGGCCGCGGCGCCGACCACGATCGCGGCGGAATCGTCGGCCCACGACCACGAGAAGAGTCGCGACGCGCCGGTGCCGAGCAGCACTACTGCTCCCTGGGCCGCACCGACGCCCGAGAGGTGACCGTCGGATCGCAGCGCAGCGCTCGGGACTCGTCGCGCGACCCGGACCTTGCACACCGCGAGGACGCTCAACCCCACCAGTGAAACCGCGGCGACCGCGATGCCCGCGCCGGTCGTCTTCGGATGATGCCCGCCGGCCAGTCGCAGCGCACTCACCACGATGGTTGCGATCCCGATCGCGAGCAGACCGACCGTGACGATCCGGTGGGCCCGCTGCTCGAACCGGTCGGAGAGCTCCTCGGTGCCGAGGGCGTGACGGAAGTGATGCACGAGGGCGACGGAGCCCGCGAGGTCGACGTAGCCGACCAATCCGAACGCGACGAGCGCGGAGCTCCCCGACCCGACACCGATCGCGACCGCGAGGGAGCTCCCGACGAGCGTCCACGCGATGCTCGCTTCCGACAAGCGGCGCGCGGCGCGCACGACTGTGGGATCGAACGAGTCGTCGGAGAGCACCTCCGCCGACGTTACCGGGTGCCTACGGCTCGACCACGACGTAGCCGCGCATGCCGTAGGCGTAGTGACCGGGCAGGTGACACGCGAAGAGCACGCGACCGATCCTGTCGAACCGGTAGAAGGTCTCCCCCACGTCGTTCGGCGTGATCGACACCTCACCGGGCACCGGCGGATGCGTCGCTTCGCGTCCTTGCGAGTGACGGAAGTGCACGCTCGGATCGCCGACGATGAACTCGTGATGGATCGGGTCGTCGTTGCGGATCAGGAATCGCACCAACGTTCCCTTGTGCACGTGGACCGTCGAGATCGAGAACGCGCTGTAGTGGATGCCGACGTCGACGGTGACGAGGCCGGGCCCGAGCGCGGGGTTCGCGGCGGCGCGCGCGTCGGTCGTCGAGTTGATCGCGTACCCGCCGAGCGCGGTCGCACCCGCGACGAACAGCGCTACGACTCCTCGCACGATCCGCTTCACGCCGGAACCAGCCCCCGCGCCCGGCGGCGGCCGACGAGCGTGGCGAGACCGAACGTCACTGCGCCGGTCAGACCGGCGGCGAACAGCGGCCAGACCGCCCAGCCGTGGTTCGTCACGACCACGGGCTGAGCCTTCGCCGCGGTGACGCCCGTGTCGATCAGTCGCGGCACCGCATTCGGCTGGTCCGAGATGGCGAGGTCGTAACCCAGTTGCCCGGCCGGGACGTGGAGCGCGAGGTACGTGAACCACATGTCGTTCGGCACCCAACCCATGCCCTTGTCGGTGCGGAGGTCGTCGAGCAGGAAGCTCGAAGCGGCCTCGTCGCGCCGCAGGCTGAGACCACGGCCGCCGGCGAGCAGCTTGGGCCGGTTGTCGGTGAGGAGGAACACGTCGGCGTCGACGACCGTGGTCTTGTCGAGGCCGAGGCTCAGGATGTGCAGCGGCACCCACGGTTCCTTCACGGGAATCGTGAGCATGATCGGAGTGCCGTCGCCGGTGCTCTGACCGAGTTGCTGCGCGCGGGTGGCGTCGAAACGAGCGGCCATGAAGATCTGGCTGCGGTTCCCGTAGAAGTCGAGCATCGCCGGCGCATCGGGTGTGAGCAGGAAGCCGTGGTCGACGGCCCACTTGCCGACGGCCGCGCCACCGCCCTTCAGGATCGTGATGTCGAGTGCGTCGATCTTCGTCTGCAGGATCACCTGCGCGCTCTGCGCGGCCGGGGACGCGAGCGCGTCGCGGATTGCGAACTTGGTCGTGTCGGGCGGCGCGACCTCGCGCTCGAGTCGTTGCAGAGTCCAACTCCCGCCGCGCTCCACCTTTGACGGGATCGCGGGCAGCGGCGTGATCGAACCGACCGACTTACCCTGGCCGCTGAACTCGAACGACGTGACGTAGCGCTCGACGCCGTTGTGGTAAGCGGCGAGCGTCGTCGTGCGGGTCAACTTGATGCTGCCGTTCTCACCGACCAGTCCCCCGCACGCGCCCGCGGGCGCGGCGATCGCGGCGACGACGAGCGGGACGGCGAGGGCGCACAGGCCCCGGGATGCGACGCGACGGAAACCAATCGACATGAGACCCTCCAAGAGCATCGAACTGGAGAGTCCGACGACGCGGCATGCGTCCCGGGTTCCGAGAAATCTCGCGACTTCGGAGCTATTCCTCGGTGATCCCGTAGTGAGCGACATACGGCGCGAACGTGGCGCGCAGATGGGCGTCGTCGAGGCCGAGATCGGCGTACGAATACGTATGGGCGCCGTGCTTGGCCTTCGGCTTCGCGTCGAGATAGCCGGTGATCGCCAGATCGTGGCCCTTGGGCCAGTCGTACCCGAGCTGTTCGTAGACCCGCCGCAGCATCGCCACCGGGTCCGACATCAGGTCGAGGAAGTGCGTGTCGACGATCTGGTCGTCGGGCACGGTGCCGTCGGCGCGCTGCGCGATGACCTGCTCGAGGAACAGTTGATACGTGATCTCCAACATCGGACCGAGATCACGGCGAACGTCGCGGTCGCTGCGCATGAACCGCAACACGGCAAGGAGGCTGACGAGTGAGCCGATGAAGCGACGCGGGTCACGGTGCGTATGGATGACGCGCGCGTCGGGATACTCCGCGAACAGCGCGGCCAGGGTCGAGAGGTGGCCGGGCGACTTGAGCAACCAACGGCGCGGCGGCGCTTCGTCCGAGTCGTTTTGAAACGTCTGCAACATGCGACGGTGCAGGCGGTACACGCGGCCGAGCGTGTCGAGGTTCTCGAGCTGCCAACCCATGAAGCTCGGCGCGTCGTACAGCATCGTCCAGTAGGGGCCCGCGAAGTCGTACATCAGGAAGTGGACGCACTCGCACGGAAGGTCGCTCGCGAGCTCATGCATCGTCATGAACTCGGGATGCACGTCGGCCCAGAATTCCTGCTCCGATTCCGAACGCGTCCGGCGCAGCTCGGGGTCGCCCTCGGCGCGGATCGGATGCAGGGCTTCCCACGCGATCGGTGCGCGCAGTTGCGGATCGAGCGCGAGCAGCTCGAGCAGGATCGTCGTGCCGGTGCGGGGCGGACCGACGACGAACAACGGAGCGTCGATCGGCTCCGATCGGATCTCGGGACGGCGCGTCCACTCGTGCTGCAGCCGGAGCCACGTCTGCACGACCCGCAGGAGCTCGGCTCGGGTGACGAAACGTCCCAACGTATGGAGCTGTGATTCCTCGTCGACCGCGCGCACCAGGCGTTGGTACGTCTCGGTCCAGCCCGGCCAGTCGGCTTCCCCGAGATCGTCGAGACCGGTCGACGCGCGCGCGGTCGCCAGTAGCTCGTCGGCATCGAGCCCGGCGAGCAATCGCGGGTCGCCGACGTTGTCACCGAAGAGGTTGAAGCGCCGGACCCAGTCGGGATGCACGAGATCGTTCGTCACGGTGTCACCCCGAAGTTCTCGATGCGTCTGGCGATCACTCGCAACACCGGATTGCTCTCGCCGGCCACCCCCGGATACGCGACACCGCTCTCGTGCGCGAGGCGCGCCTGGCGATCGTTGATCGCGGTGGAACGGATGAGCGCGAAGATCTCGTGCCACTCCAGGTCGGCGACCGGGCGACCGAGCGCGCGCTCGTAGCGCGCGACGACCTCTGCACGCGTCAGAAACCCCGGCACGGTCTGCTTGACGAAATGCGTCGTGAGATCGTCGAGCGCGAGATACCACGCGAGATCCGTCTCGGCCGAGCCGATCGTCGCCATCTCCCAGTCGAGCACCGACGCGATCCCCCGGTCGACGGCGAAGAGCACGTTGCCGATGCGCGCGTCGCCCCAACACAGCGACGCCTTCGGTTCCGCGCGCGGTGTGTTCGCTACACACCAGCGCATGGCGTCGTCGAGTGCGGTCGTGGGCGCGCCGTCGCTCGCCCAGTCGACGTAGTCCGCCCACCATTGCACCTCGCGCGCGAGTGACTGTTCGCCACCGCGCAACGTGGTGCCGAGGTCGGCCGCGCCTGTGCTCCAGTCGACGGTGTGGATCGTCGCAAGCATGTCGACGAACTGCTCGTGTAGCCGGCGTTGCGCGTCGAGCGGCGCGTCGGTCACCCACGGATCGAGCGCGGGCGCTTCCGGGCCGGGCCGGCCGTCCTCGTGCGACATCACGAGGAATGCCGCGCCCAGCCACCGCTCGTCGGGCTCGTACGCCACGACGGTGGGGACGGGGACCGCGGTTGGCGCGAGTGCGGTGAGCACTCGAGCCTGCGCGGCGAGGTCGTAGACGGGCCAGGTGGGGATCGCGGGCGGTAGTCGTACGACGAGGCGCAGGTCGCCCGAGGCGGAGCCGGTGAGCGCGACCAGAAGCGTCTCGTTCGTCCAACCCGAGCGCGGACGGTCGAGCCGTGCGATCGCATACCCGGCTCGAGGCCACCGGTGCGCGCACCAGTCGGTGAACCCCTGCGCCAGCTCCGCGTCGTCCCGGCGCGCCAGAGTTGTCATACGCGGCGAGACGTTACAGAATCACGGCGGATGTCACTCGACGAAGGCGTACTCGTCGCGGCCGACGAGTCGTTCAGCCATCAGATCGTCGAGACCCATGCTCGGGTCGCGCAAGCCGATCGGGCGTGGACCGAGAAGGTGTGCGCGATGGCCGCGGCGCGCGACGGTTCGATCCAGGTGGCGTTCGGCGCCGGGAAATACACGAACCGCAACGTGTTCGACGCCTACGCCGGGGTTTCGCGCGGCAAGGAACAGTGGACCGTGCGCGGCAGCCGGCGCTTGAGCGACGAACCCGATCGCGTCGGCGTCGGGCCGATCGACTACGAGGTCGTCGAGCCCTTCCGGCGGGTGCGGTTCACGTGCGCGGCGAACGACGTCGTGCCGATCGCGTTCGAGTGGACGTTCGACTCGGTCGTACCTCCGGTGCTCGAGCGGCGCGACCGCCAACATGCGCGGCGCGGCTACCGCCTCGACGCCGAGGTGCTGCGCTACCACCAGATCGGCCTCGCGTCGGGTTGGGTCGAGGTCGACGGGGTTCGCCGCGAGATCACGCCCGATACGTGGTTCACGACCCGCGACCACTCGTGGGGAGTGCGCCAGGACGTCGGCCTTCCCGCGACCGACCTCGAAACTTCGGCACGCGGCGCGCTAGCCGGCATGTCGTTCCGCTTCTCGTGGAGCCCGATGCTGCTCGAGCGCCCCGACGGCAGCGTGTACGCGATCCATCACCAGCACCGGTTGATGCGCGGCTTCGGCTACGAGGAGACGATGGTCGAGGGCGGGGTCGAGCACCCCGACGGGCGCGTCGAGCGGTTCGCCGGGCTACGTCCGGAGCTGCACTTCGATCCGAGGAATCGCCGCATCCTCGGGGGCACCCTGCACTTCACGATGGCCGACGGCTCGGCGCGCCCCATCTCCGTCGAAGCGCTCGGCGACACGGGATTTCATCTGGGCGGGGGTCTCTACTTCGGCCTCGACGGTCATCACCACGGCGAATGGCGAGGGAAGCTCCACGTCGACGGCGAGCACGTACCCGACTGCACCGATGCCGCGACGGCGCGCCGGTTCCATCAGATCCGTGACGCGGTGTTGCGCGTCGACGATCCCGTCGGCGGCGGACACGGTTGGTGCAACTTCCAGACGACGATGATGGGCGGTTGGCCCGACGAGGGTCTCGACGAGGAGTCGTCGTTCGTGTGAGCGCGCCCTCCGTGTTCGATCCCGAGGTCGTCGGCGCGTTCACCGCGGCCGACTACTACGACGAGCTCGCCCGACTGCGGCGCGACGAACCCGTGCGGGAGTACGCGCCGAACTCGTGGACCGTGGCGCGCTACGCCGACGTGCGAACTATCAGCCGGGATCCCGAACGGTTCTGTTCGGGCCGGGGCGTGTTGCTGAACGACCCACTGCGGAGCGGCGGCCAAATCGACGGCTCCATCCTCCACATGGACCCGCCCGAGCACGCACCCTGGCGCGGCCTGGTCACCCGACGGTTCACGCCGCGCGCCGTGTCGTCGATGGCGGCGCGCATACGGCAGGTCGCGCGAGCGGTGTTGGACGACGTGCGGCCAGGCGAGGAGATCGACTTCGTCGATGCGGTCGCGTCGCCGTTTCCCGTACTCGTGATCGCGGAGCTGCTCGGGATCGACGCGGCCGATCGCGAGAAGTTCCGGCGCTGGTCGGACGCGGCGATCTCATCGCCCGACCGTCCGGGCGAGGGCCTCGACGATCTCGCCGCGCTGTTCCAGTTCCTGATCGCGCACGTCGACGCGCGGCGGGAACACCCGACCGACGACATCGCGTCGGCGGTCGTACACGCGCAGGTCGACGGTGAGCCGGTCACGACGCGCGAGGCGGTGGGCTACCTGCTCGCGCTCCTCGTCGCGGGCAACGAGACGACGCGGCACCTCGTGTCGGGGAGCGCGTACGCGCTCGCCGAGCACCCCGAGCAGCGCGCCCTGCTCGTGCGAGAACCCGATCGCATCGGGGTCGCGGTCGAGGAGTGCCTGCGGTGGGTGACCCCGATCCAGGTGTTCGGGCGGACGGCGACGCGCGCCACGGAGCTCGGCGGCCGGGCGATCGCGGAAGGCGACTTCGTCGTGATGCTCTACGCGTCCGCGAACCGCGACGAGGACGCGTTCGGGCCGTCCGCGGCCGAGTTCGACGTGACCCGGGCGGTCGACGCGCAACATCTCGCGTTCGGGTTCGGCGAGCATCTGTGCGTCGGCGCCGCGCTCGCCCGGCTCGAAGGCCGGGTGCTGCTCGAAGAGCTGTTGGCGCGGTTCCCCGAATACGAACCGAGCGCGGTTCCGGTGCTGTCGCGTTCGACATTGGTGCGCGGCGCGATCCACATGCCCGTCGTCTGTCGATGAGCGGGGCGACGATCGCCGAGCTCGTCGCGGCGCGCGCGAACGACGACAACACCGGACTCCTGTTCGAAGATCGATCGTGGACGTGGGCGGAGGTCGCGCACGAGTGCGCGGTGCGCGCCGCGGTGCTGCGGGCGCACCGCGGCACCGGGCCGTTCCACGTCGGGGTACTCCTCGACAACGTCCCGGAATACATCTTCTTGCTCGGCGGCGCCGCGCTCGCCGGCGCGGCGGTAGTCGGCATCAACCCGACCCGCCGGGGAGAAGAGCTCGCGCACGACATCCGCCATACCGACTGCGGATTGGTCGTCACCGAGGCTGCGCACCTTCCGCTCCTCGACGGGCTCGACCTGGGTCGCGCGGGCGACCGGATCGTCGGCGTGGAATCCGACACGTGGCGTGAGTGGCTCGCCGGGCACGCGGACGCGACGATTCCCGGCGAGCTGCCGCCGCCCGAGACCCTGTTCGTGCTCATCTTCACGTCGGGTTCGACGGGCGCGCCCAAGGCGGTGCGCGGTTCCCAGGGGCGATTCGCGAGCCTGGGTCAGCGCATGCCGTTCTCCGCCGACGACGTCCTGTACTGCCCGATGCCCCTGTTCCACGGGAACGCGCTGGCGTCGAACTTCGTGCCCGCGGTCACCTCGGGAGCCGCCATCGCGCTGCGGCGCACGTTCTCCTCGTCGGAGTTCTTCGCCGACATCCGACGCGTGGAAGCGACGTACTTCAACACGGTCGGGCGCGCGCTGTCGTACGTGCTCGCGACGCCGCCGTCAGCCGACGATCGCGTGCACCGGGTCAAGTTCGCGCTCGCACCGGAGTCGTCCCCCGCCGACGCGAAGGCCTTTCGCGAACGGTTCGGCATACCGCTCGTCGGCGGTTACGGCTCGAGCGAAGGCGCGATCATCATTACGCCCGTGCGCGGTGCGTTGCCCGGCGCGCTCGGGTTGCCCGCGGTCGGAACCGATGTCGCGGTCGTCGACCCCGAATCGACGGTCGAATGCCCGCGCGCGGAGTTCGACGAGCACGGCGCGTTGCTCAACGCCACCGCCGCGATCGGCGAGATCGTGCGGCGGGATCCCA
>DASYJT010000284.1:0-3343 GCA_035996165.1 Acidimicrobiia bacterium | reverse complement strand
GATCGCGGTCAACCCGGATCCGGCGCGGCCCGGCGAGCCGGCGGTCCTCTCCGTCACGCCGTCGGGTGGGCTCGGGTCCCCGTACACCGGGTACCGGTGGACGATCGACGGGGTCGCCGACCCGGCGGGCAACGACAAGCGGTCGTACTCCAGGGCGTTCGCGGCGGGGTCCCACACCGTCCGGGTCACGCTCTCCGACAACCCCGACCCGTCCAGCGGCAACCCGCAGCACTCGGGATCCGCCACGCGCACGATCACCGTCGAGGCGGCCACGACCCCGCCGACGACGACGACCCCGCCGACGACGACCACGCCGGGCGCCCCGAGCCCGCCGCCCGCTCCGCCGGCCCCGTCGTGCACGCAGCAGATCGCCTTCGCCCTCTCGGAGTTCAAGACCGACGGCTGCTTCGCCAAGACCGGGTCGAACCCGGACCGGTGGGAGACCACCGACCAGGTCCGGCTCAACGGCGTCGCGTTCGCCGACTCGGGCCAGCGGTTCATCATCACCGCGCCGACGCCGAGCGAGCGCGGCGGTCACGTCAAGACCGACAACGCCGCGATCCAGCTCGACCGGTTCATCCCCTTCTCGGGCAACGTCGACTGGTCGCTGCCCGCGGGCGGCCAGGGGGACGAGGGAACGCTCCGCGAGGTCGCGGTCCCGTCGTTCGCGCGGCTCTTCAAGCTGCGGGTCGCGGGGTCGATCGCGATCAGGCTCGGGTACGGCAGCGACGGCAAGCACTACGCGGCGTTCCCCATGAACGTCGAGCTGCCGCCGGCGTTCACCGCGGGGCCGTCGAAGTTCTCCGGCGGCGTGTCGGGCGCGGCGTCGATCCGCGTCGATGACGGCGGCATCCACTACGACGGCCTGAAGATCTCGGTGTCCGACGCGTGGGTCGGCAGCCTCAAGGTCCCGTCGGCGTGCTTCTCCTACGTGCCGGCCGGAGGGCAGGCGGTCGCTCCGTGCGACGCGCCGGAGATCGACGGCAAGCCCTACGTCGAGTGCGCCACCGACGTGACCACCGACCGCTTCGACGGCAGCGCCGTGGTCGAGCTGCCGACCGCGTCGAGCACGAAGCTGGCGGCCTTCGGAGGCCTGGCCGGGGGTCAGATCTCGAAGCTGGGCGGGATCGTCGACGGGCTCGGGACGACTCTGCCGATCGTGCCCGGCGTCTTCCTCAACCGGATCGGGGTCGGGCTCTGCCTCTCGCCGCCTCCGTTCAAGCTGCGCGGCGACGTGGGCGTGACGGCGCTCGGCGGCAAGCTCGACATCAACGGGCACGTCCTCTACACCGACGCGACGGAGACGACCCCGTGGTCGGTCGACGTCGGCGGCAACGTCAAGTTCAACGGCACCCAGCTCGGCGACGCGACGGTCGGCTTCAACGCGTGGGGCGACGTGAGCTTTGACGTCAACGCCGCGGTGGACCTCGGCACCGTCGCGAGCATCAGGGGCAACGTCAACGGCTGGATCGAGCCGCGCAACAGCTCCTTCACCATCGAGGGCTCGGTGCAGGGGTGCATCAGCGGGCTCCCCTGCGGGCAGGCCTCCGCGCTGGTCTCCAACGTGGGCATCGCGGGCTGCCTCGACCTCGGCACCTACACGATCGACCTTCCCCGCGAGGTCCGTGAGGGCCGGTTCGGCTTCGGCTCGATCGTGATCATCACCCGCAAGCAGACGCTCCACCTGCAGGCCGGCGTCGGCTACAAGTACGGCGGCAAGGTCGACCTGCTGGGCGACTCGTGCGACTTCTCGCCCTACGAGGCCACGCGCAGCGCGTCGACGGCGCGGGCGGCGGCGGGTGCGGGCGGCGGGAGCCTCTCGGAGCGGGTCCGGCCGGGAGCCCAGGCGGTGACGCTGCGCCTCCACGGCACCAACGGCCCGCCGAAGGTCGTGGTACGCGGTCCGGGCGGCGTGACGATCACGTCGCCGGCCGTCGGCAGCGCCGCCCAGCGCAAGGGCCGCTACGTCCTGGCGGAGAACGCCTCCGACGGCACGACGAGCGTGCTGCTCATCAAGCCGGCCGCCGGGACCTGGACGGTGGCGGCCGCGCCGGGCGCCGCATCGACGCCCACGCGCATGGACCGCTCGGACTTCCAGGCGCCGTCGGTCCTGTTCGGGCAGGTGCGCAAGGCCGGAGACCGGCGCGAGGCCGCGGTGCAGTACGCGGTGCCCGCCGGCGCCTCGGTGCGCCTCGTCGAGCGCGGCAAGGGCATCGGCCGCACGATCGTCCGCTCGGTCCGCGCCAAGCGGTGCCGCGGCACGCGCGCGCTGCCCGACGGGCGCACGATGCGCTGCGCCCGGGTGACGTTCGAGCCGTCGATCGGCCCGGGCGGCGTTCGGCAGGTCCAGGCCGTGGTCTCGCGCGACGGGATCCCGCTCGCACGCAAGACGCTCGCGACCTTCCGCGTCGCGCGCGAGACGCGGCCGTCGCGCCCCGGCGCGCTGCGCGCCCGTCGCGTCGGCAAGGACGTCGTCATCGGCTTCCCGAAGTCGCGCGGCGCGTCCCGCTACACCGCGACGGCCGTGCTCGATGACGGGCGCAGGCTCGGCTTCGACCTCGCCGCCTCGTGCCGCGCGGTGCGGATCCCGTCCGTCGCCACCGACGACGCCGTGCGCTTCAAGCTCGCGGGAGTCCGCTATGACCTGCAGACGGGCGCCTACAGCAAGGTCACGCTGGCCAAGAACCGCAAGTCGGCCGGCCCGCGCGGGGCACTGCCGAAGAGGATCTGCCGTTAGCGGGCCTCGCCGTGCGGATCGCCGTCCGCACCGCGAGTGTCGGCTTCCCCGGACCCTCCAGCCGACTTGCGGTCTGCACCAGATCAGGCAGGAGCAGCTCTTCGTGCTCGGCTGGGCGGCCACGAACGCCATCGCCGCGCCCGCGGGTTCGGAGCCCTCAGGACGCTGAGCCGCCTGTCGAACACCGCTGTGTGTCCGTCGCGTCGCATCGATCCGAGACGTGTAGGCCGAGGTCACCCGAGAACTCGCCCGCCGCCGGCCGCCGAGCTGAGACGCGCCAGCCGAGCCGACGACGGATAGACGTCAAAACGACGTTGGGGCGGGGCGTCCCACGAGCCAACCTCTGATACTTCACGGTGCGGTCGCCGGGAAAGCCAGACTCCGTATTGGGCGGTTATCGGGCCTCGGCGCGGCCGAGGCCCGATGCGCACTCGGCTTTCCCGTGCTCCCGCCTCTTGACCTCCTGGACAACTTCCAAGAGGTCACTCGATCTCGCCGGGAAACACCTGCAAAACGTTCCTCTTCTGCATCGGTGACCTCCTGGGTGCGATGCAATCAACTTGGGTCGCCGGAGGACGCGGATGGTCAGGGGAGGCTGTTCTAGAG
>DASYJT010000283.1:0-9748 GCA_035996165.1 Acidimicrobiia bacterium | reverse complement strand
CACGAGCGAGATCCAACGCAACATCATCGCCGAGCGCGTCCTGGGTCTACCGCGGTGAAGTTCACTCCGCGCGCCGTCGACTCCGACGATGCGCGGAGGTATGTGGCCGAAGGGTTCTGGAACGACGAAAGCCTCGGCGCGCTACTCGCGGCCGGGTTGCGCGAAGCCGCGTCGCACCCGTTCACCGTGCGTTCGGATCGCATGCCGTACCGCGGCACCCTCGGCGAGGTCGACGAGTTGGCCCGCCGGGTGGCCGCCGGTCTACGGGCCCGCGGCATCCAGCCCGGCGACGCGGTCGCGTTCCAGCTCCCGAACTGGCTCGAAGCGGCGGCCACGTTCTACGCGATCGCGTATCTCGGCGCGGTCGTCGTGCCGATCGTGCACTTCTACGGCCCGAAGGAAGTCGGCTACATCCTGCGCAAGACGAAGGTGAAGGCGCTCGTCACCGCCGATCGCTTCGGTCATCAGGATTTCCTCGCGAACCTCGCGGGGATGCGCGACACGTTGACCGATCTCGAATGGGTCGCGATCGTCGGCGATCGCACCGCAGGCGCGGCCGATCCTCGCGACATCGCGTTCGCCGACCTCGTTGCCGACGACCCGATCGACGAGATTCCGGTCGTCGACCCGCGCGCCCCTGCGCTCGTCGCGTACACGTCCGGGACGACCTCCGATCCCAAGGGCGTGGTGCATTCCCATCGCACCATCACCGCCGAGATCCACCAGCTCGCGGCGATGCAGAACGACCGTGGTGGCCCGGCGATGATCACGGGCGCGCCGGTCGGCCACGGCATCGGGATGCTGGCCGCGCTCCTCATCCCGGTGTACCGGCGCAGCGAGATCCACCTCATCGACGTCTGGGATCCCGGTCGGGTGTTGCAGGCGATGCTCGACGACGGACTGTCGGCGGGGCAGGGTTCGACCTTCTTCCTCACGAGCCTGCTCGACCATCCCGACTACGACGTGGCGCGCCACGTACCGCTGATGCCGTTCATCGGGCTCGGCGGTTCCGCGGTTCCCGCGGCGGTGGGCGAGCGGTGTGCCGCGCTCGGCATCGAGATCGCGCGGAGCTTCGGCTCGACCGAGCACCCGTCGATCACGGGCAGCACGCCCGACGCGCCGCACGACAAGCGCGTCAACACCGACGGGCGCCCGCTGCCCGGTGTGCAGATCCGGCTCGTCGACGACGACGGCAACGACGTCGAGCGCGGCGCGCCCGGCGAGATCTGGAGCCGCGGACCCGAGTTGTTCGTCGGCTACACCGATGCCGCGGCCACGGCCGCCGCGTTCAGCGCCGACGGTTGGTTCATGACCGGCGACATCGGCGTGCTCGACGACGACGGCTACCTCGCGATCACCGATCGCAAGAAGGACATCATCATTCGCGGCGGCGAGAATGTGAGCGCGCAGGAGGTCGAAGAGCTCCTCGTGCGCATGCCCGAAGTTGCGGAGGTCGCGGTCGTGGCGGCTCCCGATGCCCGCCTCGGCGAGGTCGCGTGCGCGTTCTTCCGCATGCAGGCCGGACACGCGGCGCCCGACCTGGCCGCCGTCCGCGCGTACCTCGAGGAGTCGGGGATCGCGCGGCAGAAGTGGCCCGAGCACCTCCGTTCGGTCGAGGAGTTCCCCCGGACCGCGAGCGGCAAGGTGCAGAAGTTCGTGTTGCGCCAGAGCTTGCGCGACGCCGCGGGCACCTGACGTGAGCGGCCTTCTCGAAGGCATGCGCGTCCTCGACGCGGGGATCTGGCGCCCGGTTCCGCACGCCACGCAGATGTTGGCGGATCTCGGCGCGGAGGTGCTCAAGATCGAACCGCCGGGCGGCGACCCGATGCGCGCGTTCCCGCAGTTGTTCCGCGACATCGCCGGCCACAAGCGCAGCATCGAGCTGAACCTGCGCACCGACGAAGGCAAAGCGCGCGCGCTCGAGTTGGCGGCGGACGCCGACGTGTTCTGCGAGGGTTGGCGGCCGGGCGTCGCGGTGCGCCTCGGGCTGGGCTACGACGAAGTGCGCGCGGTCAACCCGTCGATCATCTACTGCTCGGTCTCGGGATACGGCCAGACCGGTCCGAACGTGACCCGCCCCGGTCACGACGTGAACTACCAGGCGCTCGCGGGCGCGCTCACGCCGCGCCCCGGTGAAGACCCCGCGATCCCGCGAGTGCCGCTCGCCGACCTCGCGGCGGGCACGATGGCCGCGCTCTGCATCTGCGCGGCCTGGGCGAAACGGATCCAGACGGGCGAGGGCGAGCGCATCGACGTGGCGATGGCCGACGTCGTGGCTTCGTGGTCGGGAACGAGCTCGGGCAACGTCCTCCGGGGTCGGGCGCAGCCGGCACGCGGTTCCGCGGGGTACGGCGTGTTCCGGTGCGCCGACGGCGGCTGGATCACGTTGGCGGTGATCTCGGAAGACCACTTCTGGCAGGCCGTCTGCGACGGGCTGGCGCTTCCCGCTGATCTCCGCGTTCTCGGTCATCTCGAACGCCTCGATCGCTTCGAAGATTGCCAGGCCGCGATCACCTCGGCGTGCGCCGGGTTGACGCGCGCCGACGCGCTCGATCGGCTCACGCGCGCGGGCGCGCCCGTCGCGCCGGTGCTCGATCCCGAGGAGATGACCGCGCACGAGCAGTTTCGGGAGCGCGAAGTGGTGTTCGACGCGGGCGACGGCACGGCGCGGCTCGGCTTCCCCGCGCGCTTGGAGATGCACCCGCCGCGCCGTCCCGGTCCCGCCCCCGAGGTCGACGAAGACCGCGACGGTTGGAGAGTCTGACGGGAGAGATGTGACGATCGTCGCACCTCTTCAAGCTCGCGGAACGCATCGCCGATCTCCCCACACGGCTGGCGCGGGGTCAGCCGCCCCGACCGTGGAGGGACGCAATGCTCGTTGTCGTCGGCCTGATCGCCATCGCCGGACTCACCTTCTTCCTCATGAAGAGCAAGAAGACGGCGAAGTCGGGGTAACGGTCGGGGTAACGGTTACGACGAGCGGAGAAGCTTGCCGGGCCGGGTCTCGAGCGCACCCTCGACGGGCGTGCCTCCCTCGCGGATCACGGTGCCGTTGACGACGACGTGACTGATGCCCTCCGGGCGGTCGGCGACCAACCGTTCGCCGTCGGCGGGGAAGTCGCGGATGCGCCGCAGCGGTCCGGGGCTCACCTTGTCGAAGTCGAGCACGACCACGTCGGCGGCCTTGCCGACTTCGAGCGTGCCGCGGTCGTGCAGTCCGAACACGGCCGCCGGCTCACCGGTGAGCTTGTGGATCGCGTGCTCGAACGGCATGACTTCCTTGTCGCGCACCCAGTTGCCGAGCAGGTCGGTCGCGAAACACGCGTCGCACAGTTGGGTGACGTGCGCGCCCGAGTCGGCCAGGCCCAGCAGGACCGTGTCCTGGGGGAGCAACCACGCGATCGCCTCGGGGTCGTTGTTCGCGAGGACGCTCGTGAAGCGCGTCTCGAGCTTCTCTTCGATCGAGATGTCGAGCATCACGTCGAGCGGGGTGTCGCCCCGTTCCGCGGCGATGTCGGTGACCTTGCGCCCGATGAGCTCGGAGTGGGTCGGTGACTCGGCGACCGCCAGGGACTCGAAGTTCACCGGGAGCGTGCCGCGCTGACCCTGCATCTCCTCCCACGCGCGCGCCCGCCAGGCGGGATCGCGGTACGCCTTCATCCGCTCGTCGTCGGGCCGGTCCATGAGCTCCTGGAACGACGAGCGCATGTTGAAGGTGAACGGCTCGCGCAGGTTCATCTGAAAGGTCAGCGGCCGGCACGAGACCTGCGGCCACACTTCGATCCCTTCGGCGCGGGCCTTGGTGTTGGCCTCCATGATCTTCTCGTGCCACGGATAGCCCTTGACCGTCAGGAGCGCCGTCCAGGTGAGCGGACGTCCGGTCGCGCGCTGGAGTTCGTAGACGTCGGCGTGGGTGACCTTCTCGCCCGGGAGCAGCGCCGCGACACCCTTGTGCGCGTCGCGCAACGGCTCGAGCAGCGAACGCAACTCGGCGAGGTCGGCGACGCGCGAGGGAACGGGTCGACCGCGGTCGCCGCTGTGCGTCGGCGACGACGAGGTTGCGAAACCCGCCGCGCCCGCTGCCATCGCCTCGGCGACGACCTGTTGCATCGATCGGATCTCGTCGTCGGTCGCGGCGCGTTCGTAGCCCGCCTCGCCCATGACGAAGATGCGCACCGCCGTGTGCCCGACGTAACACGCGAAGTTGATCAGCGTGCCGCGCGCCTCGATCGAGTCGAGGTACTGCGGGAAGGTCTCGAACTCGTCCCACGGAACGCCGGCGAAGAGCGTGTCGGGCGACATGTCCTCGACGTGTTGCAACGTGCGGACGAGGAGTTCGCGGTCCTCGGGGCGAACCGGCGCGATCGAGAACCCGCAGTTGCCCGCGACGACCGATGTGACACCGTGCCAGCAGCTCGGGGAGAGCGCGGGGTCCCAGAACACCTGGGCGTCGTAGTGGGTGTGGATGTCGATGAAGCCGGGCGTCACCATCTGCCCGGATGCGTCGAGCTCGCGGCGGCCCGTCAGGCCGGGTCCGATCCCCGAGATGAGCCCGTCGGTGATGGCGATGTCGGCCGAACGGCCCGAACGGCCGGTGCCGTCGACGACCGTTCCTCCACGGATCACAACGTCTGCGGTCATGGCTCTCCTCGAAGCTGACGCCCACGTCAGTGGGACGAGCCAGTCTCGCGCACCCACCATCCCCCCAACAGTTGGCAGGGAAATCGTTCCCCACCAACGATTTTCCTGACAACTGTTGGGGGGATTTGGGGGGAGTTAGTTGACGTGCGTGTCAGGTTCGGGCGACCCTTCTGCCATGACGCCCGTGCCCGAGACCGCCGAGCCCGCGACCGCGATCCCCGAGACGATGCCGGCGGCGGTCTTCATGGGTCTGCGCGACGTGGCGGTCGAGGATCGTCCGACGCCGAAGCCGGGTCCGGGCGAGCTCCTGCTCGAGGTCAGCCACTGTGGGATCTGTGGCTCCGACCTGCACTTCCTCCTCGAATGGGGCGGTCGCGCCGGGGTGATCGAGGGCCACGAGTACTCGGGCACGGTCGCCGCGATCGGCGCCGAGGTGACGGGCTGGACGGTCGGCGATCGGGCGATCGGCGGGCCGTCGCCGAAGTGCGGCAAGTGCGAGTACTGCCTGAGCAAGCGCACGTCGCTCTGCATCGAACGCAACTCGGTCGCGGGGAACGACGAGTGGCAGGGCGCGTTCGCGGGCTACAAGACGGTGCGCGCGGCGGAGGCGCTTCCCGTCCCCGACGGCCTGTCGCTCAAGCACGCGGCGCTGACCGAACCGCTCGCAGTCGCGCTGCACGGCATCACGCAGGCCGGCGGTGCCCGGCCGGGCACGCGTTGGCTCGTTACCGGCGGCGGGCCCATCGGCTTCTTGTCGGTCGCGGCGCTGAAGGCGCTGGGCGTCGACGACATCGTCGTCAGCGAGCCCAAGGAGAGCCGCCGCGCGCTGTGCGAGAAGCTCGGCGCCCGGGTGGTCGATCCGGCCGATCTCGTGACCCCGGCGATGCCGTTCGACTCGGTCGACGAGCCGTTCGACGTGGCGTTGGAATGCTCGGGCAACGGCCGCGCGCAGGAGTCGGCGCTCGCACAGCTCAAGCGCGGCGGCACACTCGTGCTCGTCGGCGCGGGCATGGCCCGACCGAAGTTCGATCCCAACCGCATCTTGTTGAACGAGCTCGTCATCACGGGCGCGTTCGTCTACGACTTCGACGGCTTCCCGCGCGCGCTCGAGATGCTCGCGTCGGGCGAGTTGCCGAACGACCTGCTCGTCGAGCAAGAGGACTATCCGCTCAGCCGGCTCCTCGACGCGGCCGTCGGCCTCCACGAGGGCGACCTCGCGGCCAAGGCCATGGTCGTACCCCGGATCTCGTAAGGCCTCGACCGGAAGGATCACGCCGATGCCCGCACCCGGACCCACGTTCGCGACACGCAAACCCCGGTTCAACCACGTCGCCATGAGCCTCACGCCGGAGATGCTCGACGAGGAGCATCGCAAGTTGCGCGCCGACTTCTTCGGCGACGTGTTCGGTTTCGTCGACATCCCGGTGATGACGATCGACCGCAAACGTCAGGTCTTCCAGGTCCACAACATCGAGCAGTTCGTCTTCCTCATCGCCGACGACGGCGGCCAGGCGATGGAATGCCCGCGCCTCGACCACTTCGGCTTGTCGGTGGGCGCGGAGTCGGAGCTCGACGACATCCTCGAACGAGCCCGCGCCTGGCAGGCGCGTGACGATCGGGTCGACATCATCGAGAAGCAGGTCGACGACCACGGCATGCTCGCGATCACGAGCATCTACGTGCGTTACCTGCTGCCGATGATGTGCGAGATCCAATGGTGGGACTACCACGAGCCTCGCCCCGAGTGAGCCGCACGAATCCGGAGGACACCGCGTGAACGCACCGTTGCAGTGGGGCGCGTTCGCGCCGCAGGGTTGGAAGCTCGAGTACAGCGGTTGGTCGGCCGCCGACGCGTGGGACCGCACCAAGGAGCTCGCGTACCTCACCGAGCAGCTCGGCTATCAACACCTCTGGGTCTACGACCACGTCGAGACCGTGCCGCGCCGCGAGCCGACCCACGTGTTCGAAGCGTTCACGACGCTCGCCGCGCTCGCGCAGCACACGAGCACCATCAAGCTCGGCCAGATGGTCACGTGCGCGGCGTACCGCAACCCGGGCCTGCTCGCGAAGGAAGCGGCGTGCGTCGACGTGTTCTCCGGGGGCCGCCTGATCCTCGGGATCGGGGCGGGCTGGTACGAGCGGGAGTATCAGGCGTACGGGTTCCCCTTCCCGAGCGCGGGTACGCGGCTGCAGATCCTGGAGGAGACCGTCGAGGTGATCAAGCGGCTCTGGACCGAGGAGACCGTGACGTACCAGGGCAAGCACCTCGCGTTCGACGGCGCGTACTGCGATCCGAAGCCACTGCAACAGCTGCCGGAGATCTGGATCGGCGGTGGGGGAGAGAAGGTGACGCTGCGGATCGAGGCGCGCCACGCCGACAAGACGAACTGGCAGACGGGCATCGAGGGATTCGTGCGCAAGTCGAACCTCCTGAGGGGTTACTGCGAAGAGATCGGTCGCGACTTCGACTCGCTCGTGCGCACCCACGGTCCCGACTGTCGAGTGTTCGACTCCGAACGCGACGTACGGCGTTGGCTCGACTCGCCCGCCGGCGGCTCACTCTGGGGTGGCGGCGATCCCGAGGAGTATCTGCGCGACAACTTCGTCGGTACGACCGAACAGGTCACGGAGAAGGCGCAGGCATTCGTCGACGCCGGATGTCGCGAGTTCGTGCTGTGGTTCCGCGACTTTCCGTCGTCGGAGAGCCTCGAAGCCGTCGCCCACGAGGTCGTGCCGAACGTACGGCTCTGAGCGCGCCCCGGCGCTAGGTTTCGCACCCGTGAAGACACTCTCCGACGCGCCCGTGCGTAAGTCCGGGCCGGGGGAGTCGGGCGCGCCGCGGGTGGCTCCGCTCGTGGTCGCGGCGTTCGTCGCCGCCGGTTGTGCAGGGGCGTTCTTCTTCAGCTACTCGCGATCCGCGCTGTGGCTCGACGAAGCACTCACCGTCAACATCGCGCGGTTGCCGCTGGCGCAACTCCACGATGCGCTGAAGCACGATGGTGCGCCCCCGCTCTATTACCTCCTCCTCCACGTATGGACGGGAGTCTTCGGGAGCGGCAACGTCGCGGCGCGTTCGTTGTCGGGTGTTTTCATGGCGGGCGCCGTCGTCGCGACCTGGTTCGCGGCTCGGCGCTTTATCGGCCCCACCGGCGCCTGGATCGCCGCCGTCCTCGTGGTCGCGAACCCGTACGCGATCAGGTACGCAACCGAAGCCCGGATGTACTCGCTCGTGATCCTGCTCGTCGCCTGCGGGATCGTCGCTCTCCAACGGGCGATGGAGCATCCGACCGTTCCGCGCCTCGCGGTGGTCGCGCTGATCGTCGCGCTCCTCGTGTACACCCAGTACTGGTCGTTCTACCTGCTCGCGGTCGTCGTCGCGCTGGTCGCGTGGGTGGCCGGGTGGGGCGGACCGCGCGTCGCGGCCCGACGCGTGTTGGTCGCGATCGTCGTCGGCGGACTCCTTTTCCTTCCGTGGGTGCCGACGTTCCTCTACCAACGCGCGCACACCGGTACGCCGTGGGGTTCGCCGATCCTCCCCGGCATCCCCTTTGGCTACACGCTGCGCGACTTCGCCGGCGGCGCGAGCGGGACGGCGGCCGATCGCCAAGAGGGATGGGTGTTGTTCTTCCTCCTCATCCCGATGTTGATCTTCGGGATCTTCGGGCGCAGCGCCGAGGGGCATCGCATCGAGATCGACCTGCACGTCCCGCGTGAGACGCGGGTGATCGCGCTGATCGGCGCCGGAGGCCTGATCGTCGCGTTGACCCTGAACTATCTGGCGGGTGGCGCGTTCGCGTCGCGCTACAGCGCGATCGTCTTCCCGTTCTTCGTCCTCCTCGTCGCCCGCGGGTTCACGACGTTGCGCGATCCGCGCCTCATCGCGTCGGTGCTCGGTGTCACGGTGCTTCTCGGCCTCGCGGGCGGCGTGCGGAATGTCATCACGCAGCGCACCCAGGCCGGGGAGGTGGCGGCGGTGCTCCGAAAGGAGGCGAAGCCCGGCGACCTCGTCGTCTACTGCCCCGACCAGGTCGGTCCGTCGGTGCATCGCCTGGTCCAGCCCGGCCTCGACGAGGTCGTGTACCCGACCTTCGCCCGGCCCGGCCTGGTCGACTGGGTCGACTACAAGAAGCGGCTCGCGGCCGCGCATCCCGCCTCGTTCGCGGCGGCCGCGCTCTCGCGCGCCGGCGCGCACAACCTCTGGTACGTGAGCGCGCCCGGGTACGTCACGCACGTCGGCATCTGCGAAGCGCTTTCGGACGCATTCGCCGCGGCGCGGACGCGGATCCAGCGGACGTTGTCCGACGACAAGATCTTCGAGAAGCCCGCGCTGCAGATGTTCCCCGCGCCCGCCAAGAGCTGAATGCGCTCACTCACTCGAGCGGCCCAAGCGGTACTGGTTCCGTACGTCGTGTCGCGCGTCGTCGTGATCGGTGCGCTGGAGACCATCCGCCACGTCGTCGCCACCCGCCACTTCGCGGTTCCGATCGAGACGCACTCCGGCCTCCTCGCGTGGGACGCGTCGTGGTACCGCGACATCGCGCGGTCGGGTTACGACGGCGTCGCATCCGAAGGCCTGCGCTTCTTCCCGGTGTTCCCGCTCCTGAGCCGCGTCGTCGCGTGGTTGCCCGGCGTCTCGGCCGGCGCCGGTGTGGTGCTCGTCGCGAACGCGTCGGCGCTCGCGCTCGGATTCGCGTTGTACAAGCTCGTGTTGCACGAGCGCGACGACCCCGAGCTCGCCCGCCGCGCGGTGTGGCTCGTGTATCTCGTTCCGCCCGCGTTCGTGCTCGTGATGGGCTACGCGGAAGCGTTGTTCATGACGTTCGCCGCGCTCGTGCTGCTCGGGCTGCGATCGCGCCGATGGGTGCTCGCGGCCGCGTTCGGATTCCTGGCCGGCCTGACCCGTCCGGTCGGCGTGCTCCTCGCGGTGCCCGCGGCAGTCGAAGGTTGGCAACGGCGCGACGCGAAAGCCGCGGTTCCCGTGGTAGCGCCCGCGCTCGGTCTTTTGACCTATTTGGTCTGGGCCGCGCGGCGGACCCACGACTTCTGGTATCCGTTGCGCTCCCAGCAGGACCCGACGCGCCGCGGGCATTGGGTCGATCCGGTCCGG
>DASYJT010000282.1:0-7712 GCA_035996165.1 Acidimicrobiia bacterium | reverse complement strand
GAAAGACTTCGAGAACATGCGCGATGCGTGCGTCGATCTCGGCGCTCGAACCGCCGGGCAGTCGGGCCGCGACCGCCAGGTTCTGCATGACCGTGAGGTTGGGGAACACTCCCTTGCCGCCGGGAAGCTGCACCACACCGCTCCGCACGCGCTGCTCGGGCGCCACGAATGTGATGTTCCGACCGTTCAGGCGCAGCACACCGCGTTCCGGCACCTCGAGCCCGCTGATGCAACGCAGGATCGTGGACTTGCCCGCGCCGTTCGTCCCGAGGAGCGCCACACACTCGCCCCGATGGACCTCGAAGTTGACGTCGAACAGAACTTGCACCGGACCGTACGAGAAGTCGGTGTTGACCATCTGCAATACCGGCGTGCTCGCGCCGTCGAGGGCGCGCTTGCGTTGCTCCTCTTGTTCCTCGAGGAGCTCCTCGACCACGAGCGACAGGTCGTGGCGGATGAAGCGCGCACCGTTCATGAGCAGAAGGCTGCCGATGACGCTCGTCGGCACCAGCAGCACGAAGACCGTGGCCCGGACCCCGAACGAGTTGGTGAAGAAGTCGGCCAGAATGCTGCCGCCGAACCCGCCGATGAGCACGACGTACATGACCCCCATCGCCACGCCGAGCCCGCGCAACCGATAGGGACACACCGCCTGGAGCACCGGCGTGACCATGGCGAACGCGCATGCGGTCAACACCGACTGGGGAATGCCCCAGATCACGAACCACGTGACGCTGTGCGTCGAAACCTGCAGCGGGGTGAACAGCGCCGACGGCAGGATCAGCGCGCCGACCAGCACGAGCGCCCTCGACGGGTTCTTCCGGTACGTCCGGTCGAAGTAGCGCCCGACCGGATACAGGAACGGCACCGCCGTCCAGCCCGACAGGCTGAGGATGAAGCCGCGGTGCAGGATGTTCGTGACGTGCAGCGTGTCGTTCAGGTACAGCACTTGCAGCGCGCCGAGCGCGAACACGCCGAAGCCGAGGGCGGCGAACGCGGCGATCGACGTGCGGATCGTCGCGACCTTCTTCAGGCGGGCGAACGCGGCTTCCATCGACGGCTGCGCCGGGTTCTCGTCCTCGACGACCTCGCCGAGCACGTCCTGCTTCTCGTACTGCCCGCGCGGCGGCTCGCGCAGTGCGAAGACCGCGAACGCGAGGACCGCGCCCGGGATGCCGAGGACGAAGAACGCCCACCGCCAGCCCTCGACCCCGCCCGCCCACGTTGCGATGGCGCCGACGACGACGGGGGAGAGGTTGCCGAGCACCTGCTGGCCGATGTTCATCGCGGCCGACATCCGGGCCCGGATACCGATCGGATAGTTGTCGGCCAGCAGGGGCTGGTGCACCGCGAGGTTGTTCGCTTTGGCCACGCCGGTCAGGCACAGCGCCCAGAACAAGATGAACGCGCTTCCGGCGAGCCCGGAGAGGAAGGTGAACAATGCGGCGACGAGCGTGGCGACCGCGACGATCGGCACCCGCTTGGTGCGGTCGGCGAGCCAGCCCATCGGGATCGCGCCAAGTGCGTAGAAGAGGCTCGACGCCGACGCGATGAACACGACCGCGCCATTGCTGATGTGGAAGGTCTGGCGCAGTTCCGGCTCGATCGTCTGGACCGCGTTGAGAGTGAGCTGGTCGAGCGAGACGAGCAGCCCGAGCACGACGAACATGCGCACGCCGCCCTTGGCGAACGCGTCCTTGAAGTTCACCGGCTCGGAGTTGACGCCCGGTAGAAGGTCGTCGGGGAAGATGACCTGTTCCCTCGCCCGGGCCTGCGCCTCCTGGCGCGCGGCTTCCTCGTCGAGCACCGCGGCCACGAGTGAGGCAGCGCTGCCCCCGGGCTCGCCGGCTTGTTGCAGATCGGTCACGGGCTCTCCCGATTGCCGGCGCCCTCCGGTGCCGGCGGGTGAGCGGATGGTACGCGATTGCTGACGCTCGTGTCAGGCGCGGACGCGTGCTGGGGACGGGCGCTAGCGTCCGAGGCCATGCCCGGCGCGCGCCCCCCGAAGTCGTTTCTGCTCTCTCCCGAGCTCTCCGAATACATCGTCTCGCACGGCACCCCTCCGGACGCGGTCCAGGAAGCGCTCATCGAAGAGACCGCGAAGCTCGGCGCCGTCGCCGGCATGCAGATCGCGCCGGAGCAGGGCGCGTTCCTCACGACCCTGACGCGCTTGCTCGGCGTGCAGCGCGCGATCGAGATCGGCACGTTCACGGGGTACTCGGCGTTGTGCATCGCCCGCGGGCTGCCGGCCGACGGGCGCCTCGTGTGCTGCGACGTGTCGGAGGAGTGGACGGCAGTCGGCAAGCGCGCGTGGACCGAGGCCGGAGTCGCTGATCGCATCGACCTGCGCATCGCTCCCGCGCTCGACACGCTGGCCGCGCTGCCCGCCGACACGACCTTCGACCTCGCCTTCATCGACGCCGACAAGCCCAACTACGCGAACTACTACGAGGCGTTGCTGCCGCGGATGCGCGCGAACGGGGCGATCCTCGTCGACAACGTCCTGTGGGACGGCAACGTCGTGAAGGCGGACGCCGACGACGAGAACACCCGGGCCATCAAGGCCTTCAACGACATGGTGGCGGCCGACGACCGGGTCGACGCGGTGATGCTCCCCGTCGCCGACGGCCTGACCATCGCCCGCAAGCGCTGATCGCGCTACATCCCCCGGAGCATCTTGTAGATCGGCGCCATCTTCTGCCGGGTCGACTCCGGAAGCGGGACGACCTCACCGAGCTGGCGCGCGCCCCACATGATCTCGGCCGTGAGCTCGACCATGTTCGCGATCTTCAGCGCGTCCTTCGGTGACTTCCCGACCGTGAGCAGTCCGTGGTTCGCCATCAGGACGGCGGCCCGGTCGCCGACCCATTTCGACACCTCGTCGGCGAGGTCCTGCGAGCCGGTGAACGCGTAATTCGCGACCGGCACGTCGCCCCCGACGAACACCTCGACCTCTTCGATCTCGCACGGGATCGGCTGATTCGTCAGCGCGAACATCGTGCAGTACTTCGCGTGGCAATGGATGACGGCGTGGATGTCGTCGTACGCCTTCAGGCACGCGAGGTGCAGCATCTTCTCGGTGGTGGGGTGGCGCTCGCCCTCGAGGACGTTGGCATCGAGGTCGCACACGACGAGGTCGTCGAGCGTCATCGTCTCGTACGCGAGCGACGACGGCGTCAACACGACGTTGCCGTCGGGCAGACGCGCCGAGAAGTTGCCGGCCGTGCCGTGCACGAGGTTCGTGCGCAAGCTTTCCTGCGCGACCCAGAGCAGCTCCGCTTTGATCTCGTCCGCCGTGCCCTTGACTCCAGCCATTACGAGAGCACCTCCGGATTCACACAGTTGACCGGCTTCTCGCCCGCCAGGATGCGGGCGACGTCGTCGGCGATGAGCTTCGAATGGTTCGCTTCGGTGTTGTACGTGGCGCCGCCGATGTGCGGGGTCAGCACAACGTTGTGCATCGCGCACAGCGGATGATCCGTCGGCAGGTTCTCACCGCGGAAGTGGTCGAGCCCCGCGCCGCCGACGTGACCCGACAGCAGTGCCGCGACGAGCGCGTCGGTGTCGTGCAGCATCGCGCGTGCGGAGTTGATGTAGACCGCCCCGGGCTTCATCGCCGCGAACTGCGCGGCGCCCATGATGTTCTCGGTCTCGGGCGTGACGACGGCGTGCACCGACACGACATCGCACTCGGCGAGCATCGCGTCGAGATCGTCGTTGTGCGTGGCTTGCGGGTTGTACGGATCGAACGAGAGCACGCGCATGCCGAGGCCCTCGAAGCGCCACTTCGCCGCCCGGCCCACCGCGCCGAGCCCGACGATGCCGACGGTCTGGCCGCTGAGCTCCCACGCCCGGTAGCGCTGATACGGGATCTTCCCGCCCGAGTAGACCTCGCCCGCGCGGACGTCGTGATCCGCGGGGACGATGAAGCGATTGACCGCGAACATGAGCGCGATCGTGATCTCGGCCACCGCGTCGGCGTTGCGGCCGGGCGCCCGAAGTACGGGGATACCCGCCGAGGTGGCGGCGGCGATGTCGACGTTGGTCGGATCGCCGCGGCACGAGCCGATACACCGGAGCGGGAGGTCGAACACCGGCCCCTTCACCGAATCCGACTCCACGATGAGGAGGTCAGCGCCTTCCGCCTCGATGCGGGCGGCGAGTTGCTCGCCGTTGTACAAACGGAGCGGCACCTGCTCGATCCACGGGTCGTACACGACGTCGGCGACTGCTTCCAGGGTCTCCATGCCAACGCCACGGAATGGCGCGGTGACGAGCGCTCGCGGTCGAGCCGCCACGTGGTCTCCTTCTGATCGGCGGGGCGCTTCGGTCGGGGGCATCCTCGCGCGGAGATGACGCCGGCGTCAGGTTGGAGGACGTTTCGACCCCGTAGAGCGGTCGGCGGACTCCGATGGGTCGACATCAGGCCTGCTCGCCGGTTATTTACGCGGTCGAAACGTCCTATGACGCCCGGATTGGTCGACTCGCACTAAAATCCGGATTGCGCGGTCCAAACCGGGCCCTGGACACAACTGGGAAATGACCGCCGGCAGCGATCTCTCTGTATGCATGCCGGTAAGCGGGCAAAGGGAGACACAACGTGGCGGCGATTGGCATGATGCGGCGTATTGACCAACTCGGTCGGGTGGTAGTACCCGCCGAGCTACGGCGGCTACTCGGATTCAACGAGGGCGACGTGCTCGAGGTCAGCGCCCGCGGGGGTGAGATCGTCCTGCGCCGGGTCGCGCCGACGTGTGCGATCTGTGGGCTCGATGCCGACGATCTGGTCGACCTGCACGACAAGCATCTTTGCCGAGGTTGCCTGCACGAGATCCGCGCCGAATTGAGCGCGGTTTAGTCCTACGACGTCGAGAACGTCACCGCCGCACTCGTGCCGGGGTTGCCGGCCGCATCCGTCTGGGTTGCTTGCACCGTGTACGTCAAGAGCGGAAGCAAAGAAGCCGTGACGGACCAACCGGCGGTCGTGGCCGGGTCGGTCAAGGTCTGTACCGGTATTCCGGTTGCAGTCGATCCGGCATAGATCTGCACCGTCACCGTTGCCAGGTCGCCGGTCGCCTGGCCTCGTGCGCCGGTGATGGTAGGAGTCGTGGTCAGCGCCGCACCGTCGGTCGGAGCCGTGATGGTCACCGCCGGTGCGGTCGTGTCGATCGTGATCGTTTGTGCGCCGGTGGTGCCGGTGTTGGCGACGCCGTCGGCCTGGGTGGCGGTGATCGTGTCGTTGCCGTCGGCCGAGAGCGGCGCGAGAAGCGTGTAGGTCCAGGTTCCGGCGCTGCACGCAGTCGTGCCGTTCTCACTCGCGTTGCCGCCGACCACGACCGACACGGTGTTGTTGTCGCCCGTCGCGGTGCCGCATGTGCCACCGACGCTGGTGACCGTCGCGTTCGTCGTGTACGGGAACGTCTGCGCCGTTCCGTTCACACGCGTGAGCGCGATCGCGGGCGCGGCGGTGTCGACGGTGAAGGTCACCGGTGTGCTCGTGACGGGCACCAAGAGCGCGTTCAACTGGGAAGCCTGGGCGGTATACGTGCCGTCGGCGAGCGTGGTCGCGTTGACCGTCCACGCGGAGCCGCTGCGCGTCGGGGTCAGCGTCTGGATGACCGATCCGCCGGTGCCGACGCCCGCGTGGATCGTGACCGTCACCGTGGTCGCGTCTCCCGCCGCACTCCCGGCGGTGCCCGCGAGTGTCGGCGTGTTGTCACTCGTCACGGCCGAAGCGGTGGGTGTCGTGATCGCGACGGGGGTGTTGCCCGCGACGAGCGACGCGGGCGCGCTGTCGGCGGAGTTGCCGATGCTGTAGAACGCGCGCACCTTGTACGAGCACGTCGCGCCGGTGCCGCAGGTCGCGTCGGTGTACGACAGTTGTGTGCCGGGCACCGACGTCAGGCTCGCGTAGCCGCTGCCCGCGTCGCGGTAGATCTGGTAGCTCGTCGCGTTCGGCTGGGTCGCGGGCGGGGTCCAGTTGAGAAGGACGGAACCCGGCGCGCCGCCTGCGGCCGCGGTCAGCGTCGGCGCGTCGAGGCCGGCGGCGGTGACGGGATTGGTGACACCGCCGATCGCGCCCGAGGCGTCGATGTAGCCGACACGGAACGTGCACGACGTCGGGAACGCCGCGCAGTGATAGGTGGTCGACGTAGCCGTGCCGACAAGGTCGGTCTTCGTCCACGGCGCCGGTGCGCTGCCCGGGTTGGTCCACGTGCCGTTGTTCGCGCAGTCGTTGGTGCTGTCGCACTCCCACAACACGTAGTGGCCGAACGCGGTACCGACGTCGGCGGGGCCGGTCCAGTGGAGGTCTACCTGCGCTTTCGCCGACGGGTTGCCGGTCGCGGAGAGCACGATGGGGCCGACGGGGTGCGAGGTCGCGAGCCGCCAGGCACGACCGTTGGGCTTCGCGGCGTTACTGGTCCAGAGCTCGTAGGCGCAGTGCCCGTTGTCGGGACACTGGTACGTCGTGCTGGTCGGCAGCGGCGCCGTCGAGTAGTCGGCGATCGCGGCCGACCAGCCCGGCGAGGCGTTTCCGCACGAGGTGCCGCCGAAACTGGTCGAGCAGGCGAACACGCGATACCGGTCGACCACGAGGCCGCCGCTCTTCGCCGGCGGCGTCCACGAGATGGTCTGCGACGCGTTACCCGAGCCGAGCGCGACCGACGTCGTGGTGACGGTCAAGGTGGAGCCCGATCCCGGGACCGTGAGGAGAGCGGTTCGCGGGCTCGACACCGGACCGGTGCCGACCGCGTTCACCGCGTGCATGCGGTAGGCGCACCCCGTCGTGTTGCCGATGGCGAGCGTGCATCCGACCGGCAACGAGTAGACGACACCCAACGACGTGTTCGTCTGCGTGGCCGTGCCGAGGTTGATCGCCGTCGGCCCCGACCATGCGATCCCGTCGGAGGTGTCGTAGGTGTAGGCGACGGGCAGACCACCGGTGCTGGCCGGCGCGCGCCACGAGATCATTGCCGCGCCCGAGCTGGGTCCCGCGATCGGAAATCGCATCAGTGGTGCGCTCGGCACGGCCCAGTTGACGACGGCCGACGTCGCGAACGCGCTCGCGGTCCCGTTGTTCGCCTGAATCTGGAACGCGCAGCCGTGACCGATGGTTTGCGGAGCGGGGCAGGGCACGACGGCCGAACGGGCAGCGCCGCCGCCCGCGATCGTCGTGGGCGCGCTCCACGCGCCGAGGACCCCGTCGACCTGCACCTCGTACGCGTACGAGCTGATCGCGGCGCCGCCGGTCGAGGTGGGGGCGCCCCAGTGCAGCGTCATGTTGCCGACGCTCGGACCCGCGGTCACCGAGAACGCGGTGGGCTTCGTCGGCGCCGCGGCCCAGGCCGGGGTGGCGCTCACGGCGACGGCGGCCGCCGCGATGGCGACGAGCGCGCCGAGCCGCGCGGCGCGCGTCGCGCACGCCGACGCGAATCCGCGCGACCTGCCGTTCGCCGTTGTCGAGGTGCTGTCATGCATCGTCGATGCCTCCGTTGGGAGCCGGTGCCGCACTGCGTCCGGTGCGTGCGTGCGTCGTGTTCGTCGTGTGGGTGTTCGTCGTGTGCGTCGTCTGGTTCATGTGGGTTAGCCGCCGCTGGCGACGCCGACGATGGGGTTGGGGGGTGGGTTGGCGCCGAGTGATCCGAGGAAGGGGAGGTTGGAGAAGGCGAAGATGCCGCCGTCGGAGGAGACCATGAGGTATCCGTTGCCGT
>DASYJT010000281.1:0-3894 GCA_035996165.1 Acidimicrobiia bacterium | reverse complement strand
CCGCGTCCTCGTCGTGTTCGACGTCTCCGACTCCATGGGCGATTCCGCCGACCCGTTCAAACCCCACAGCCCGACCAAGATCGCGCGGGCGCGCGCCGCCCTCGCCGGCGCCCTCGGCCAGCTTTCGCTCGACGACGCCATCGGCTTGCGCATCTTCACCACCGGGCTCCCGGGTCGAGCGGGCGGGAGCGCCGACTGGCGCGACGTCGTTCCCATCGGTCCGCTCGCCCAGCGCGGACCCGCGCTCGAGCGGGCGATCACCGCGCTCACGCCGCTCCGGGGCTCGCCGCTGTACGCGGCGACCCGCGACGCGTTCGACACCGCCGCGCAGACGGCAGATCCGCAGCGCATCAACGGCGTCATCGTGTTGACCGACGGCTACAACGAGGTCGACCGTGACAACAACCTGAGCGCGCTGCTTGCGCACCTGGGCACGCGTTCCGACATCCACGTGATCACGATCGCATACGGCATGGATGCCGACATCGCCACGCTGCGCAAGATCGCGCAGGCGACGAACGCGTGGAACTACGACGCGAGCGCCACCCTGGACCTCCCCGACCTCCTGCCCCGCGCGCTCGCGAACTTCTAGTCGCGGTACACGTCGGGCTCGACGAAGACCCATGTCGCGCGCGGCTCCGCCGCCCGGATCTCGGCCTCCAGCGCGTCGATCGTGGTCGCGAGCTCGGCCATCGTCAGATCGGGATCGAACTCGACCTTCGTCGCGACGATGATCTCGTCGGGCCCGAGGTGATCGGTTCGCAGGTGGATGCATCGGCGTACGGCGGGGAACTCCTCGATCACGCGCCGGATGCGCGCGACGACCTCGGGCCGAGCCGCCTCCCCGACCAGCAAACTGCTCATCTCGACGACGAGGATGACCGCGACGGCGACCAGCAGCGCGCCGATCGCGAGGCTCCCTACACCGTCCCAGCGAGCGTTCCCGGTCACGTCGGCGGCGACGACGCCGACGAGCGCGATCACGAGGCCCGTGAGCGCGGCCGTGTCTTCGAGCAGGACCACCGGCAGGTCGGGGCTCTTCGTGTGGCGGATGAATCCCCACCACGACTCTCCGGGCGGCCTGACCTCGTTCGCCTCCCGGATGCCGGTCCGGAACGACAAACCCTCCAGCACCATCGAACCGATCAACACGCCGATCGCCCACCCCGAGCTCTGGATCTCGTGCGGATTCCTCAGCTTGTCGACGCCTTCGAAGATGGAGAACACGCCGCCGAGGCTGAACAACACGAACGCGACGACGAACGCGTAGAAGTAACGGAGAGTGCCGTAGCCGAAGGGATGTTGGTCGTCGGGCGGCCGGCGCGCGCGGGCTCGGCCGAGCAGCAGCAACCCTTGATTGCCGGTGTCGGCGAGCGAGTGGATCGACTCCGAGAGCATCGAGCTCGAGTGCGTGACGACGAACGCCACGAACTTGATGATCGCGATGCCCAGGTTTGCGAGGAAGGCGGCGACGACGGCGCGCTTCGACTCGTGCGGTTGGCGTTGTCCGGGCTCCGAGGCCATTACTCGATGATCCCGCCCCGGGTCATCGCCTCGACGTCGAGCGCACGGTCGAGCTGCGCGTCGGTCATGAGCTTGCGCACTCGCACGATCTGGCGCACCGACTTCCCCGTGCGCTTCGACTCCTTCAATATCTCGGCCGTCGTCTCGTATCCGAGGTGCGGGTTGAGCGCGGTGATAACCGCGGGCGACGCTTCCGCGTAGCGCTCGAGCGTTTCGGTGTTCGCTTCGATTCCCTTGATGCACTTGTCGGCGAACACCGCGCCCGCGCGGGCGAGCAGGTCGATCGACTCGAGCAGATTGCGGGCGATCACCGGCACGAACACGTTCAGCTCGAAGTTGCCCTGCGAACCGCCGAACGCGATCGCGGCGTCGTTGCCGATCACCTGCGCGCCCACCTGGGTGACGACTTCGGGGATCACGGGGTTCACCTTGCCCGGCATGATCGACGATCCGGGCTGCAGGTCGGGCAGGCGGATCTCCGCGAGCCCGGCGTTCGGGCCGCTCCCCATCCAGCGCAGGTCGTTCGCGATCTTGATCAGCGACACCGCCAGCACGCGGAGTTGCCCGCTCGTCTCGACGAGCGCGTCGCGCGCGCCCTGCGCGGCGAAGTGATCTTTCGCCTCGGTGAGCGGGAGCGAGGTGCGCGCGGCGAGACGGGCGATGACCTTGCGGGCAAAGCCCTTGGGCGCGTTGATACCCGTGCCGACCGCGGTCCCGCCGAGCGGCAACGCGCACAACCGGGGCAGCGTGTCGTGCAGGCGCGCGACGCCCTCCTCGATCTGCGCCGCGTAGCCGCCGAACTCCTGGCCGAGCGTCACCGGCGTGGCGTCCATGAGATGCGTGCGGCCGCTCTTCACCTCGTGCGCGAACTCGCGTTGCTTCTTGCGCAGCGCCTTGGTGAGCCGCTCCAGCGCGGGGACCAGGCGCTCGGTGATCGCGAGCGCGGCCGCGAGGTGCACCGCCGACGGGAACACATCGTTTGACGACTGCGACATGTTCACGTGGTCGTTCGGGTGCACGGGCGCGCCGAGCTGCTCCGACGCGAGCCGGCCGATGACCTCGTTGGCGTTCATGTTCGACGACGTTCCCGAACCGGTCTGGAACACGTCGATCGGGAATTGGTCGTCGTGCGCACCGGTCGCGACCTCTTCGGCCGCGGCCGCGATCGCGTTCTTCACCGGCCGCTCGAGCTGGTTGACCCGCGCCGCCTCGGCCTTGATCAACGCCAACGCCCGGATGAGCGCGGGAGTGATCGGGCGGCCGGAGATGGGGAAGTTCTCGACCGCGCGCTGGGTCTGTGCGCCCCACTGGGCTCCGGCGGGCACGCGTACTTCGCCCATCGAGTCGTGCTCGACGCGATAACCGGACTCGGTCATGAGATCCTCCTCGATGCACGGTACTTTCTGCCCATGCCCGAGTTCGCGTATCAGGAGCTGTTGCCGGTCGGGGCCGACGACACTCCGTACCAGCTGCTCACCTCCGATTACGTCTCGACCTTCCGCGCGGGCGGCCGAACGTTCGTCCAGGTCGAGCCCGAGGCGCTCACGATGTTGACCGGCCGGGCGATGTTCGACATTGCTCACCTGCTGCGCCCCGGTCACCTCGCGCAACTGCGCGCGATCCTCGACGACCCCGAGGCGTCGCCCAACGATCGCTTCGTCGCGCTGGAGCTGCTGAAGAACGCGTGCATCGCGGCCGGCGGAATCCTGCCGTCGTGCCAGGACACCGGCACTGCGATCGTCAAGGGGAAAAAGGGTGAGCTGGTCGTCACCGGCGGCGGCGACCGCGAGGCGATCTCCCGAGGGATCTTCCGCACGTACAACGAGGACAACCTCCGTTACTCGCAACTCGCGCCGCTCACCACGTACGAAGAGCAGAACACCGGCACGAACCTCCCCGCCGAGATCGAGATCGAATCCGTCGACGGCGACGCGTACAAGTTGCTGTTCATGGCCAAGGGCGGCGGCTCGGCGAACAAGAGTCTGCTCTTCCAGGAGACGAAGGCGTTGCTCAACCCGTCGTCACTGATGGCGTGGCTCGACGACAAGCTCCGCACGCTCGGCACGGCCGCGTGCCCCCCGTATCACCTCGCGCTCGTCATCGGTGGCACATCGGCGGAGTACGCCCTGAAGACGGCGAAGCTCGCGTCGGCGCGCTACCTCGACTCACTTCCGGAGACGGGCAACGAGCTCGGGCGCGGGTTTCGCGACCGCGAGCTCGAGCTCGAGGTGCTCGCGCTCACCCAGCAGTTCGGCATCGGCGCGCAGTTCGGCGGCAAGTACTTCTGTCACGACGTGCGCGTGATCCGACTGCCGCGCCACGGCGCGTCGTGTCCGGTCGCACTCGCAGTGTCGTGCTCGGCCGATCGTC
>DASYJT010000280.1:0-3621 GCA_035996165.1 Acidimicrobiia bacterium | reverse complement strand
TTCATCCCGAGCTCTCGGGCGATCTCCGTCTCCATCAACTCTTCGTGAATGAGGTCAGCTGATGTCCGGTCACTCCAAATGGCATTCGATCAAGCACAAGAAGGGCGCGGCCGACGCGGCGCGCGGAAAGCTCTTCGCGGTGCTCATCCGCCAGATCGAGGTCGCGGCGCGCACCGGCGGCGGGGATGCCGCCACGAACGCGACGCTGCGCAGCATGGTGCAGAAGGCGCGTGACTCCTCGCTGCCGGTCGACACGATCCAGCGTGCGATCCGGCGCGGTACCGGTGAGGAGGAGGGCGTCACCTACGAGTCGGTGACGTACGAGGGGTACGCGCCGGGCGGCGTCGCGGTGATCGTCCAGGCCCTCACCGACAACCGCAACCGCACGTCGGCCGAGATCAAGAACCTGTTCAGCCGCAACGGCGGCTCGTTCGCGGAGCCGGGCGCGGTTTCGTGGCAGTTCGAGCGTAAGGGCATCATCGACGTCGACCGGTCGGTCGACGAGGACGAGCTCACTCTCGTGGCCGCGGAAGCCGGCGCGGAAGACGTGACCGACGGCGGCGAGACCTGGCAGGTCACGACACCACCGACCGACCTTCACGCGGTGCGCACCGCGATCGAAGCGGCGGGCTACAAGGTGAAGTCGGGCGACCTGACCATGATCCCCACCACGGTGGTCGAGCTCACCCAGGAGAGTCAGGCCAAGACCGTGCTGCGCTTGATGGACGTGCTCGAAGAACACGACGACACCGAGGCCGTCTACGCCAACTTCGATATCCCCGACGCGGTCTTGGAAGCGGTCACGGCCTGAAGGCGATGAGGCCGGACGGGTAATAGGGTTCGAACCCGACGGGCCGTCCGTCCGTATCCGGGGTGGGAGGGTCACACATGATCGAGGTCGGACAGGACGCGCCGGACTTCACGTTGCCCGGCATCGAGAACGGCGCCAAGCGCGACTACACGCTGTCGGAGTACCGCGGGCGCAAGGTGATGATCGCGTTCTATCCCGGTGACAACACACCTGGGTGCACGCGCCAGATGTGCTCCTACCGCGACAACCTCGGCGAGCTCGAGGCCACGGGCGCGGTACTGCTCGGGATCTCCCCCCAAGACGTCGCGAGCCACGAAGCGTGGGCCGAGAAGAAGGGCTTCACGTTCCCGCTCCTCGCCGACGTCGACAAGTCGGTGATCGAGGCGTACGGCGTCGGAGCCCCGCTCATCGGAGTGCGGCGGTCGGTGTTCGTCATCGACCCGGCCGGCAAGGTCGCGTTCGCCGACCGCAAGCTGATCGGCGCCACGTTCGTGCCGATCGACAAGCTCGTACCGATTCTCGAAAAGCTGTAGCCCAGGACGCGCAAGGTAAGGTCCCGACCCATGCAGATCGGGATGAGCGTCAACGGGGCGGCGCAGGATCATGACGTCGAGCCTCGTACTTTGCTCGTGCAGTATTTGCGCGAGGCCTGCGGGCTCACGGGGACGAAGATCGGGTGCGACACGTCGAGTTGCGGCGCGTGCACGGTGCTCGTCGACGGTGAGTCGGTGAAGTCGTGCACGATGCTCGCGGCCCAGGCCGACGGCGCCGCGATCACCACGATCGAAGGTCTCGCCGACGGCGAGCAGTGGCATCCCGTGCAGACCGCGTTTCACGAGAACCACGGCCTGCAGTGCGGGTACTGCACGGCGGGGATGGTGCTGGCGGCGGTCTCCCTGCTCGACGAGATCCCGAACCCGAGCGAGGCCGACGTGCGCCTCGGGCTCGAGGGCAACCTCTGCCGTTGCACCGGCTACCACAACATCGTGAAGTCGGTCCTGGCCGCCGCCGAGACGATGCGGGCGAGCAAATGATCCCGGCCGCGTTCGACTACGTGCGGGCGGGCTCGTCGGCGGAGGCGATCTCACTGATCGGCGAGCACGGCGAGGACGCGAAGTTCCTCGCCGGCGGCATGTCGCTGTTGCCGCTCATGAAGCTGCGCCTCGCGACGCCGACCGTGTTGGTCGATGTCGGACGCGTGCGCGACCTCTCGTACGTGCGCGACGCGGGCGACCACCTCGCGATCGGCGCGCTCACGCGGCACCGCGACCTCGAGACGAGCGATTTGCTGGCGCAGGAATGCGGAGTGCTGCGCGCGGTGGCGGCGCAGGTCGGCGACAACCAGGTTCGTCATCGCGGCACCATCGGTGGCTCGGTCGCGCACGGCGATCCCGCGAGCGATCTTCCCGCAGCGCTCCTCGCGCTCGACGCCACCTTCGTGTTGCAGGGTCCGGGCGGGACGCGTTCGGTTGCCGCCACCGACTTCTTCCAGGGATTCCTCGAGACGGCGCTCGCGCCCGACGAGCTGCTCACCGAGATCCAGGTCCGCAAGAGCGGTGGGGCCGGCTTCGCCTACGAGAAGTTCAACCGGCGCGCCCAGGACTGGGCAATCGTCGGCGCCGTCGCGGCGCGGGTCAACGGCGGCACGCATGTCGCGTTGGTCAACATGGGATCCGTCCCGTTGCGTGCCCGTGCGGTCGAGACCGCGCTCGCGCAAGGTGCGTCACCCACCGACGCCGCGCGCGAAGCGGCCGTCGGCACCGAACCGCCCTCCGACCTCAACGCGTCGCCCGAGTACCGCACCCATCTCGTGCAGGTGCTCGTGCGTCGCGCGCTCGAGGCGATCGCGACCTGAGTACGCAGCTTCCCGCGGTTGTGCTCGCCGCGGGTCGCGGCGTCCGCTTCGGCGGCGACGCGCCCAAGGCCCTCACGCTCCTGCGCGGCCGGCCGCTCCTCGCGTACGCCCTCGACGCCGCATCCGCGAGCGGCTGTTCGCCGATAGTGCTCGTCGTCTCCGACGACCGCGTCGCCGACGCCGCGGGCGACCGCGTCCGCGTGGTGCGCAACCCCGAGCCCGAACGGGGGATCGCGTCGAGCTTGCAGTGCGCGATCCGTGGGCTCGAGCCCGACCCGCCGGCGCCGGCGATCGTCGTCGGCCTCGCCGACCAGCCGCTCGTCGGCGCGGAGGCGTATCGCCGCGTCGCGCGTGCCCACGACGACGGCGCGCAGCTCGCGTACGCCGACTACGACGGCGACCGGGGCAATCCGGTGCTGATCGGTCGGGCCTTTTGGGCCGAGGCGATGAAGCTCGAGGGCGACGAAGGCGCCCGGGTCCTCTTCCGCCGCCACCCCGCCGTCGCGGTACCGTGCGGCGACACCGGCGCGGCCGCCGACGTCGACACCCCTCAAGACCTCGCCGAGTTGGAGTCACGATGGAGATCAACGACAGCTTCCGAGTGAGTACCCCGATCGACGCCACCTGGAAGGTGATGCTCGACATCGAGGGCATTGCGCCGTGCCTCCCCGGTGCGCAGCTGCAGGAGATCGACGGCGACGAGTACCGCGGCGTCGTCAAGGTGAAGGTCGGCCCGATCACGGCGCAGTACAAGGGCACGGCCCGGCTGGCCGAGGTCGACGAGGCGAATCGGCGGCTCGTCATCGACGCGTCGGGCCGCGACACGCGCGGGCAGGGCAACGCCAAGGCCACGATCGTCGTGACGATGACCGCCGAGGGTGCGGGTACCAAGGTCGACGTCGCCACCGACCTGTCGATCACGGGCAAGGTCGCGCAGTTCGGGCGGGGAGTGTTG
>DASYJT010000279.1:0-25702 GCA_035996165.1 Acidimicrobiia bacterium | reverse complement strand
GTGCGTTGTTGCGGGGGACGAAGAAAGAAGATGTGGAACGCGGGCAGGTGTTGGCCAAGCCCGGGAGTATTACGCCGCATACGAATTTCACGGCGCAGGTGTACATCTTGACGAAGGAGGAGGGCGGTCGGCATACGCCGTTCTTCACGAATTATCATCCGCAGTTCTATTTCCGGACCGCGGATGTGACGGGCACGGTCGCGTTGCCGGAGGGCACGGAGATGGTCATGCCCGGCGACAACACCGAGATGTCGGTGGAGTTGGGCAAGCCGATCGCGATGGATGAGGGACTCCGGTTCGCGATCCGTGAGGGTGGCCGTACCGTGGGTTCCGGCCGCGTCGTGAAAATCGAGAAGTAGGGACACAACATGGCAGGCCCGTCGGGACAGAAGATCCGCATTCGGCTGAAGGCGTATGACCACGAGGTCATCGACCAGTCGACGAAGAAGATCGTCGAGACGGTGATCCGCACGCAGGCGAAGGTGCGGGGTCCGGTTCCACTGCCGACCGAGATCCGCAAATACACCGTGGTCCGTTCACCCCACGTCGACAAGGACAGCCGCGAGCACTTCGAGATGCGCATCCACAAGCGCCTCATCGACATCGTGGAGCCGACCGGCAAGACCGTCGAGGCGCTTCAGCGCCTCGACCTCCCGGCGGGCGTCGACATCGAACTGAAGATGCAGCAGGCGTAGACCGCGGTCGTCGCGCTCCCGTGCGGAGCGACCGAGCGCGCCGCTACGGTCGGGGCGCGTGAAGCCCCTGGACCGTCGGCTCCAAAACTGGCGCATCGACAAAGCGCGACCCTTCATCGCGCCCGGAAGTGCCGTGCTCGACATCGGCGCGGCCGATGGAGCCCTCTTCCGCCGCCTCGGCGACCGCATCGGTCGTGGCGTCGGCATCGATCCCGACGCACCCGAAGGTCCTGCGGCAAACGATGGCCGCTTCCGATTCATACGCGGTCGGTTTCCCGACGATCTCGATCCGGTCGAGCAGTTCGACGTCGTGACGGCGATGGCCTTCTTCGAGCACGTCCCGGACGCCCAGCGCCACTCCGTTGCCGCCGCGTGCTTCCGCGCGATCAAACCGGGCGGGCTCTGCATCCTCACGGTGCCCTCGGCCGCCGTCGACACGATCCTCGACGTGCTCATCCGCTTGCGGATCGTCGACGGAATGCACGAGGAAGAACATCACGGATTCGATGCGGCGCGGACTCCGGAGATCTTTCAGTCCGCCGGATTCACGCTGCATACGCGCCGTCGTTTTCAGATGACGGTCAACAACCTCTTCGTGTTCTCTCGCCCGTCAGCTCATATCGATGTGCTTGTCGAGGCCGAGGATCGACAAGAAGAAGCTGCACAGCACGATCCATGAGCCGAGCACCAACGCCAGTGCGGCAGGAACCACGATGCGGAGCTGGGTCTCGGTGTCGAGCGGCCCGAAGCTCTTTTGCTGCCACCGCACGAGCGAGATGATCGCGATCCCGAGCCCGACCACGAAGACGGCGATCCCGATCAACAGGCCGCGCTCGAGGCGGAACCGCCCGGCGAACCGATCGAGCCCGTCACTGCGGGGCAAGAAGCCCTTCGCCACCGCGTAGATGCGGGTGAAAAGGGCGAAGCTGGTCGCCTGTACGCCGGCCAACGTGAGCGCGGCCGAGTAGACGAGCGTGCCTACCTCGAACTTCACGCTGCCCAAGGAGATCGACCCGGCGAAGCTGAGGACCGTGGTGAGGATCAAGCCCACGACGGTCATGGCGATGCCGGGGATCAAGAACAACCAACGGGGGCTGAACAGCAACAGGAAGCGGAGGTGGCGCCACCCGTCGTGCCAGGTGCGCAGGTGCGGAGGCCGCGTCCTCCCGTCGGGCCGCAGGGTCGTGGGCACCTCACTGATGGTCAGGTCGGCCAGCGCGGCACGCACGACCATCTCGCTGGCGAACTCCATACCGGTGGTGCGGAGCTCCAAGGCGCGGATCGCGTCGGTCCGCATGCCGCGCAGTCCGCAGTGGAAATCGCGTACGGGGACGCCGAACATGAGCCGGCCCGCGAGCGACAGGATCGGGTTTCCGAGATAGCGGTGCAGCGCCGGCATCGCGCCGGGGGCGATCCCACCCGCGAAGCGGTTGCCGATCACGAGGTCGTCGCCGCTTCGTAACCGTTCGACGAACGCGTCCAGATGCCCGAAGTCGTAGGAGTCGTCCGCGTCGCCCATGACGACGAACCGACCGCGTGCCGATGCGATGCCGCCGCCGAGCGCGGCTCCGTAACCTGCAGTAGTCACCGACACGACTCGCGCGCCCGCCGCGCCGGCGAGCTCCTGGGAACCGTCCGTCGAGCCGTTGTCGGCGACCAGAACCTCGCCCGCGACGCCGGCGCCCGCCAGCCACGCGCGCGCCGCACGGACGCAGGTTGCCACCGTCTCGGCCTCGTTCAGGCACGGCATCAAGATGGTGAGCTCGAGCTCGGATTCCACCGACGATTCGCCGGTCAGCATGCGAGCACGCGGCGGTCGGCGGCGCCCCCGGGTATCAGCCACAGCACCCATTCGGTGTTCGACCAGATCTTGCGAAGCCCGAGGTGCCGGGCTTCGGTGTCGTCGACCAGAGGCTGCGAGTACGTGCTGCCGACGTTCATCACGTACCAGTCGGCCCGGGTGAGGACCTGTTTGATATCGCCGGTCTGGATCGAGCGCCGATCGGTCAGCATGGTCATGGCCCGAGCACGGAAGAACGCGACGACATCGTCACCGCGGGTGCACCGCAAGACCTCTTGTTCCATCTGCACCGCGGCGGGAGTCGTCGGCCCGTTGATCGTGTCCCGATAGCGCAAGTGATAGTTCGCCGCGATGCGCATGTCGGTCGCGTTGGCCACGACGAGACCGCCCAGCGCGCCCAGACTCACGACCGCGGCGACGCGGCTCAACCATGCGCCGACGCCGCGTCGGCGGACCACCGAGGCCACGGTGGGGAGAGCTTGATACGCGAAGTACGCGAGGAACGGCGTGATGCCGAACGTGTAGCGGCCCTCGTGGAACGGCGCGGTGAGCACGATGTAGCCGGCGCCGAGCAGGTACACGATCAACGAGATGTCTTCGGCGAGCGCGGTGACGAGTCGGCCGACGAGGCCCACAACCGCCAAAGCCAAGAAGACGCCCAGGACGATCGCGGCGAGCCGCCAGCTTCCCAACAACTGGATGCGGTTCGTGCCGATGTCCTTGAGGCCGATCTGCTCGGCGAGGATGTCGCGGTACCAGACGAGGTTCGGCTTGATCTGTTGGGTGCCGGTTCCCGCGAAGTGCGGGAACAACACGCTGGGCAACACGAGCTGCAGGCCGATGACCCCGGCGAAGAACGCGCCATAGGGAAGCGCGATCCGCGACCACCGCACCGGTGCGTGGCGGCGCACGCGCGGCGCGATCGTGACCCCGTGGACCGCGATGAGCGCGGCCAGGAGCGCCAGCCCGTCGCGACGAATGCTGAACGCGAACGCGATGAGCAGACCGAGGATGACGAGGTCGCGCCGGCCGTCGGCCTCGAACAATCCGCGGATACGACAATGATCCAGCCAGACGAGCGCGATGCCGGCAAAGCAGACGTAGGGAAAGTCGGAGGTCACCGAACTCGTCCAGCCGACGTAGATCACCGAGGACCCGATGAGGGTGACGAGCAAGGCCGCGGCCACCGGCCCGGCTCGGCGCTGCACCAGGCGGTGAAGACAGAACAGGAATCCCAGGAACGACGCGATGACGACGATCTTGAGCTTGGCGTAGCTCACGCCCCAGACCGCAACCACGGGCGCGAGGAGCAGTGGGAAGCCCCAGGGATAGATGAGCGGGCTGAAGCGGCCTGCGCTCGACTCCGCAACCGCGTACCGGTTGACGGCGATGACCTCGCCGACGTTGCCGTTCACGAGTGCCTGCGCCTGGCGTATGTACAGCGCGAAGTCGTCACCCCAGTCGTGGCCGGGCTGATAGAAGATCTTGCAGAGGATCGCGACGCCGGCGAGCAGGAGGAGGATCGGGAGATTGGCTCTCAGCGCGTGTGCGACGAGAAATGATCGCGTCGGCGCGGACTCCGAGCCTGCGCGTACCCCATCGGGTGCGGTGTCGTCGGTGCTGGTGAGGTCGACGCTCATGGGCAGTGGTGGCTCGGGTCGACCGTCTCCAGATGCGTTGAGTCCGAATGGAATCTAATCCCGTCGTCGATCCCGGCGCACTGACACCAACTGCACCGGAGGTGTCTTCGGCGCCGGCCGATCGCGTCGTGCGTGTGGTCCGAACGTGGGGTCTGCCGGAGGTCTTCCTCGCCGCGATCGTCGCGCTGTGGGCCTTCGAGTTCATCCGATTGCCGATGTTGCGCTACGACCGCTTCGGGACGTTCGGCTTCGATCTCGGCATCTACGACCAGGGCACGTGGCTGCTCTCGCGATTCCACGATCCGTTCGTGACGATCCGGGGGCTCGAGCTCTTCGGCCATCACGCGAACATCTTCTTGTTGTTCCTCGTGCCGCTGTACTGGCTCGGCGCGGGTCCGATCACGTTGCTCGTAGTGCAGGTTCTCGCGCAGGCGAGCGGCGCGATCGCCATCTTCTTGCTCGCGCGCGACTTGCTGCGATCGAAATGGGCGGGCGTCGCGCTCGCGGCCGCGCTCCTGTTGAACCCCACGTATCAATGGCTCACGTGGGAGTTCTTCCATCCCGACGCGGTTGCCATCGGGCCGTTGCTGTTCGCGTACTGGGCGGCGCGCGGCAAACGATGGAAGTTGTTCGCGTTCGCCGCCGTCCTCGCGGTGCTTTGCAAAGAAGACCTCGCGCTGGCGGTCGCAGTACTCGGTGTCATCGTCTGGTTCCGCGGCGATCGACGCCGGGGTACGGTCGTGGCAGTCGCGTCGACGATCTACTTCTTCTTCGCGACCCGCGTGCTCATCCCCGCCGAGAACGGCATCGGGCCGTTCTACGACAGCTTTTTCGGCGATCTCGGGCACTCGCCGACCGAGGTCGTGTTCAACTCGGTGCGTCACCCGACGAAGACGTGGAAGCTCGCCGAGGCCCACGACCGCCGCACCTGGTACTGGAACATGTTCGCCCCGTGGGCGTTCGTGCCGCTGCTCGACATCCGGGCGCTCGCGGTTGGGGCGGGCGCGATCTTCATCAATGTCGTGTCGTCGTTCCCGTACACCCGCGACTACCGGTATCACTACTCCGCCATCGTCGTCGCGGGCTCCGCCCTGGCAACCGTCGAGGCCGTTGCGTGGATATCGAACCGGGCCAAGGAACGGAATGCGACGATGGCTTCGTTGGTGACCGCGGTCGTCGTGTCGGCCGCCGTCGCGAGCGCGCTCCTCGGCGCGGCGCCGTACTCACGCGGCTATCGCAAGGGAATCTGGCCGTTGCAGCCGGATCCGCACCAGGCGATCCGCCAACGGGCCGTGAAATCGGTTCCCGGCGGCGCCGCCGCCAGCGTGTCGTACAACCTCGATACGCACATGACCCACCGCTCCCGCATCTACGAGTTCCCGGTGCCGTGGTGCAACATCAACTGGGGCGTTCGCGGCGAGCATCTCGACGATCCCGCCGGCGTCGAATATCTCCTGCTCGAGCGGAGCCTCGCCGATAGTCCCCGCGACAAGGCTCTCCTCAACGACCTGCTGGCACATGAGTTCAAGATCGTCTCGGACGACCAGGGCACGTTGGTAGCCAAGCGGGTGCGCCCTCCGGCTCGTCCGCGCGGGCCCAACCCGCCCGAGGGCGAGTGCTTCGCCCGCCCCTCGCTCGATAGTTTCCAGCCCGACATGCAATCGGGCGGTTGAGCGGTGTGGCGCGCGACCGGTGCCGCCCCAACCGCGCTCCGCGGCAGGCCTGAGGCCGCGGATGGCGCCGCCGAGGTCGGCGCGATAGCATCATCGGGCTCTACGGGCCGCACTTGGCGACCCGCCGCGTTGACGCCCCCGGCCTCGGGTGCGACGCGACTTCAACCGAGGCCCGCGTAGGCCCCGTTTCCGGCGGAACCGCGCGGCACAACCGAGATCACGCTCCGTTCGGGAACTCCGAGCGGAGCGTTCGCGTGGGCGCGGACTTCCGCCGCCTGAGCGAGATGTCACCCGGAGTCGACAATGGCGAACAAAGGGATCCTGGGCCGAAAACTCGGCATGACCCAGGTCTTCGACGATGGCAACCGGATCGTTCCGGTCACCGTCATCGAGGCCGGGCCCTGTCGCGTGGTCCAGATCAAGACTCCCGAGCGTGATGGCTACGCCGCGGTGCAACTCGCCTTCGGCGAGACCAAGGCCCAACGGCTCTCGAAGCCCGAGCTCGGTCACCTGAAGGCGTCGAACGCCGACCCGACGAAGTACCTCGCGGAGCTCCGCGTCGTCGACCTGTCGGGTTTCGAGCTCGGCCAGATCCTGACGGCCGACATGTTCGCGGCCGGTGAGCGGGTCGACGTGACGGGCATCAGCAAGGGTCACGGCTTCGCGGGCGTGATGAAACGCCACAACTTCTCCGGTCAGGGCGCGTCGCACGGTAACCACAAGAAGCATCGTGCGCCCGGCTCCATCGGTGCGTGCGCCACTCCGGCCCGGGTGTTCAAGGGAATGAAGATGGCCGGCCAGATGGGCAACGTGCGCACTACGACGCTCAACCTTCGGGTCGTCGAAGGCGACGCCGAGCGCAACCTCCTGTTGATCCGGGGCGCGGTCCCCGGCCCGACCGGCGGAATCGTCTTCGTCCGCAGCGCAGTGAAGTCGGGGGTGAAGGCGTGAGCACGATCACGATGAAGACCGCCGCGGGTGCGGATGCCGGCACCGTCGAGCTGCCCGACCACATCTTCGGCATCGAGCCGAACGTCGCGGTGATGCACCAGGTGGTCACCGCCCAGCTCGCGGCGAAGCGTGCGGGCACGCACAGCACCAAGACCCGGGCCGAGGTGCGCGGCGGTGGTGCGAAGCCGTGGCGCCAGAAGGGCACCGGCCGCGCTCGTCAGGGCTCTATCCGCGCACCGCAGTGGCGGGGCGGCGGCGTGGCGCACGGCCCGAAGCCGCGCGACTACTCGCAACGCACCCCCAAGAAGATGGTGCGCCTGGCACTGCGCTCCGCCCTCTCCGACCGGGCGTCGGAGCAGAAGATCGTCGTAGTCGACGACTGGGCGATCGGTGCACCGAAGACCAAGGACGCGGTCAAGCTGCTCGAGGCGATCGGCTTGCGCACGAAGGGCGAGCGCGAGGGCCGAGTGCTCGTCGTGTTGTTCCGCACCGACGAGAACGCATGGAAGTCACTGCGCAATCTCGGCGGACGCGTGCAGATCGTCCTTCCGGAAGAGCTCAACACGTACGACGTCTTGCTGAACGACTGGCTCGTGTTCTCCCAGCCGGCGCTCGAAACGACGATCGCCCGCCTGGGCGACGGTCCCGTCGGCGTCTCGGCCGGCGTCTCGGCCGGCGCCGCGAGCGACGCCGCCTCGACCGACGGGGAGGGTGGCGACGATGAGTAAGGACCCGCGCGACATCATCATCAAGCCGGTCGTGTCGGAGAAGTCGTACGCGGGCTACGACCTGAACGTCTACACGTTCGTCGTGGCGTCCGACGCCAACAAGATCGAGATCCGCAAGGCGGTCGAGCAGTTGTTCGCCCGTCGGGTCGAAAAGGTGCACACCATCAACCGCAAGGCGAAGCGCTCGCGCAACCGCAACACCGGCGCGTACAACGCCCCGGCGCGTCAGAAGCGGGCCATCGTCACCCTCGCCGCCGGCGAGGAACGCATCGACATCTTCGGGAGCTGACGATGCCCATTCGCAAACGCAAGCCGACGAGTCCCGGGCGCCGCTTCCAGTCGTCGTCCGACTTCGCCGAGGTCACGAAGACCAAGCCGGAGAAGTCGCTGACGAAGCCGAAGCCGAAGACCGGCGGGCGCAACTCGTACGGTCGCATGACCTCTCGCCACCGCGGTGGCGGTCACAAGCAGCGCTACCGCATCGTCGACTTCCGCCGGAACAAAGACGGTGTCCCCGCCAAGGTCGCGGCGATCGAGTACGACCCGAACCGCAACGCGCGCCTCGCGCTCTTGCACTACCTCGACGGCGAGAAGCGCTACATCATCGCTCCGCAGGGCCTCGAGGTCGGTGCGATGGTGCAGAGCGGCCAGGGCAGCGAGATCCGCGTCGGCAACGCGTTGCCGCTGCGTTACATCCCGGTCGGTACGACCGTGCACAACGTCGAGCTCAAGCCCGGTGGCGGCGCCAAGATGGGCCGGGGCGCGGGCGCCGCGATCCAGCTGATCGCGAAGGAAGGAATGTTCGCGACGCTGCGTCTGCCCTCGACCGAGATGCGGCGCGTGCCGATCGACTGCCGCGGCACCGTGGGTTCCGTCGGCAACAGCGAGGCGGGCCTGATCTCGATCGGCAAGGCCGGCCGCAACCGTTGGAAGGGCAAGCGCCCGCACACCCGCGGCGTCGCCATGAACCCCGTCGACCACCCGCTGGGCGGCGGCGAAGGCAAGAGCTCCGGCGGACGCCACCCGGTGTCGCCGTGGGGAAAGCCCGAGGGCCGCACCCGCAAGAAGGGCAAGTCGAGCGACAAGCTCATCATCCGCCGGCGTCGTACGCGCGGCGCACGGAGGTAGTTGTTTCCGTGCGGATGCCGCGAAGCGAAGGAGCCAGTTAAATGCCCCGCAGTCTGAAGAAAGGTCCGTTCATCGACGACCACCTTCGCGAGAAGGTGGATGCGATGAACGCGGCCGGCGACCGCAAGGTCATCAAGACCTGGTCGCGTCGTAGCACCGTCACGCCCGACATGGTCGGACACACGCTGGCGGTTCACGACGGCCGCAAGCACGTCCCCGTGTACGTCACCGAGGCGATGGTCGGTCACAAGCTCGGCGAGTTCGCGCCGACGCGGGTGTTCCGGTACCACGCCGGCCAAGAGCGATCGAGCCGACGCTGATGGCCGAGACCTCCACCGCCCCCCAGGTCCGTGCGACCGTCCGCTACCTCCACACGTCGCCGTACAAGGTGCGCCAGGTGCTCGCGCTCGTGCGCGGGTTGCCGGTCGGCGACGCCGAGCGCGTGTTGCAGCTGTGCGAGAAGGACGCGGCCGCCGACATGCTGAAGCTGCTCGGCTCGGCCATCGCCAACGCGGAGCACAACAACTCGCTGCCCGCCGACGAGCTGTTCATCTCGTTGGCCTGGGCCGACGAGGGCCCCACCCGCAAGCACGGACAACCCCGAGCACGCGGCCGCTACTTCCGGATCCGCAAGCGCACCTCGCACGTCACGATCGTTCTCGAGCGCTTCGCCGTCGACGAGCTCGAAGCCCGTCAGCGCCGGGAAGAGGCGACCGGACGCGGCGCGGCCGTCACGCAACGCCGGCGAGCCGAGCGCGTGCGGCGCTCGCGTGCAACCGGAACCGAGACGGAGACGGCCGAAGAGCCCCTCGGCGAAGAGCCGCTCGTCGAAGAACCCCTCGCCGAAGCGCCCGTCGTCGACGCGGCCGCCGAGACCGAAGCGACCGAAGCCGAAGCCGCGCCGGAAGCTGAGAAGGAATAGTCATGGGTCAAAAAGTCAACCCGTACGGGTTCCGGCTCGGCATCACGACCGAGTGGAAGTCACGCTGGATCGCGGGCAAGACCGAATACCGCGAGTTCCTCATCGAGGACTGGAAGATCCGCGACTACCTCCGCAAGCAGCTCGAACGGGCGGCCGTCAGCCGCGTCGAGATCGAACGCACCGGCGACCGCCTGCGGATCGACGTGTACACCGCCCGCCCGGGCATCGTCATCGGCCGCCGTGGCGCCGAGGCGGAACGCCTGCGCGAGGGTCTGCGCAAGATCAGCGGCAACCCGAAGATCCAGTTCAACATCCAAGAGATCAAGCAGCCCGAGATCGACGCGATGTTGCTCGCGCAGGGCATAGCCGACCAGCTCACCGGGCGCGTCTCCTTCCGGCGGGCAATGAAGCGCGCGGTCCAGACGGCGATGAAGGCCGGCGCGCTCGGCGTGCGCGTGCAGTGCAGTGGTCGTCTGGGTGGAGCCGAGATGAGCCGCAAGGAGTGGTACCGCGAAGGTCGCGTGCCGTTGCACACCTTGCGCGCCGACGTCGACTACGGCCTCGCCGAGGCGAAGACCACGTTCGGTCGCATCGGTGTGAAGGTCTGGATCTACAAGGGCGACATCCTCCCGTACAAGAGCGCGGTGGAAGACAAGATCGCACGCGAGGCCGCCATGGCGGTCGGTGAAACTGCGGGCCAGCCCGGAGTTCGTCGGGTCGTCAGCGCGGGTGGCGGTCGCCGCCGCAAGCCCGAAGACGGCGAAGCGGTCACGACGCCGGACGGCACGGTCGACGTCGGCGAAGGCGGCGAGGACGTTCCCGCGAAGCCGTTGCTGGGCGAGGCCGACCCCGAGCTCGAGCGCCTGCTCGCAGAAGAAGAAGAGATCGAGCGCCGCACGCGTGAGCACCACGAGACCCCGCACTTCCGCGGCGGCGAGGAGTAGGTCGTCACCATGTTGATGCCCCGCAAGGTTCGTCACCGCAAGGTGCAACGAGGCCGGATGACCGGAATGGCCAAGGGTGGAACGCGTCTCGCCTTCGGCGAGTTCGGGATCCAGGCCTTGGAGCCGGGTTGGTTGACGAACCGCCAGATCGAGGCTGCCCGCATCGCGATGACGCGTCACATCAAGCGTGGCGGCAAGGTGTGGATCAACGTCTTCCCCGACAAGCCCATCACGCAAAAGCCGGCCGAAACCCGCATGGGTTCGGGCAAGGGCAACCCGGAGAAGTGGGTTGCGGTGGTGAAGCCCGGCCGCGTGCTGTTCGAGCTCTCCGGAGTCCCCGAACCCGTCGCTCGCGAGGCGATGCGGCTCGCGATCCACAAGCTTCCGATGCGCGCCCGCTTCATCGTGCGCGAGGAAGAGGTGTAGCGATGACCAAGCCCAACGAATTGCGAGAGCTGACCGACGAGACTCTCGTCGACAAGCTGTCGGAGGCGAAGCAGGAGCTGTGGAAGCGCCGCCTCGACCTCGCGACCGGACAGCTCGACAGCACCACGGAAATCGCGGGCTACAAGCGCGAGATCGCGCGCATCCACACCCTGATGCGTGAGCGCGAGATCTTGGCGCACGAAGCCGATCGGCAGGAGGCGTGATGGCGGACGAAACCGGCGCGGGCGAGAACGAGGCGCGGGGCAATGCACGGAAGGTGCGAGAAGGCATCGCCGTCTCCGTGAAGATGGACAAGACCGTCGTGGTCGCGGTCGTCGATCGGGTGCGGCACCGCCGCTACCAAAAGACGATGCAGCGCACGAAGCGTCTCTACGCGCACGACGAGGCGAACGACGTCCGCGAGGGCGACCGTGTTCGCGTCGCCGAGACGCGCCGCCTTTCCAAGAACAAGCGCTGGCGCATCGTGGAAGTCCTGGAGCGTGCCCGATGATCCAACAGGAATCGCGACTCAAGGTCGCCGACAACTCGGGTGCGCGTGAGGTGCTCTGCATCAAGGTGCTCGGCGGCACGCGCCGGCGTTACGCCAGCATCGGCGACATCTTCGTCGCCACGGTGAAGGACGCCGTGCCCGGCGCGTCGGTGAAGAAGGGCGACGTCGTGAAGTGCGTCGTCGTCCGCACGAAGAAGGAGAAGCGCCGCCCGGACGGCAGCTACATCCGGTTCGACGAGAACGCCGCGGTGTTGATCAACGACCAGATGCAGCCGCGAGGCACGCGCATCTTCGGTCCGGTCGGACGTGAGTTGCGCGATCGCCGCTTCATGCGGATCGTGTCGCTCGCGCCGGAGGTCTTGTGATGGCGAAGGAACGGTCATGAAGGTGAAAAAGGGTGACGAGGTCGTGGTGCTCGCCGGCAAGGACGTCGGCCGGCGCGGAACGATCACGCGCGTGATCAACGAACGCGATCGGGTCATTGTCGACGGCGTGAACATGGCAAAGCGGCACACGAAGCCCAAGGGCCAGGTCATGCAGGGCGGCATCATCGACAAGGAGATGCCGATCCACGTCTCGAACGTCGCGTTGTGGTGCAAGGAGTGCGGGCAGACCCGCATCGGGTACCGCTTCGACGACGAAGGCGCCAAGCACCGCGTCTGTCGCAAGTGTGGGGGCGATCTCTGATGGCTACGACAACCACGGAGTCGCCGCGCCTCAAAAAGAAGTTCGAGACCGAGCTGAAGACGCAGCTCCAGACGGAACTCGGGCTCACGAACGTCATGCAGGTGCCGCAGCCGGTCAAGATCGTCGTGAACATGGGTGTCGGCCGCGCGACCCAGCAACGGTCGCTGCTCGACGGCGCCGTCACCGACCTCACGATCATCACGGGCCAAAAGCCGCTCGTCACCAAGGCCAAGAAGTCGATCGCGAGCTTCAAGCTCCGCGAAGGCAACGAGATCGGCGCCAAGGTGACGCTGCGCGGCGACCGGATGTGGGAGTTCTACGACCGGCTCGTGAGCCTCGCGATTCCTCGCATCCGCGACTTCCGCGGGATGCCGCCGAAGCAATTCGACGGGCACGGGAACTACACATTCGGGCTCAACGAACAACTCGTGTTCCCCGAGATCGACTACGACAAGATCGACAGCGTTCGCGGCATGAACGTAACGATCGTGACCACAGCGGAAACCGATGCCCAGGGGTTCGCGCTCCTGAAGGTGCTCGGGTTTCCATTCCGCCGCGACGGGCAGGGGTGAATCGATGGCCAAAAAGGCACTCGTCAACAAGCAGCAGCGCACACCGAAGTTCAAGGTGCGCGGCTATACGCGCTGCCGCCGGTGTGGCCGGGCGCGCTCGGTCTACAAGGACTTCGGTCTGTGTCGGCTGTGTCTGCGACAAATGGCTCACGCCGGGGAAATCCCGGGCATGACGAAGAGCTCATGGTGATGGGGAGGTACTCGCTGTGACGATGACCGACCCGATCGCCGACATGCTGACGCGCATCCGGAACGCGAATGTCGCGTTCCACGACGACGTCGCCATGCCTTCGTCGAAGCTGAAAGAAGCAGTCGCGGTGATCCTCGAGCGCGAGGGCTACATCACCGGCTTCGAAGTCGCGGCCGACCCGAGCCGTCCCGGGAAGCGCCTGACGATCAAGATGAAGTACTCGAGCGACCGCCGCCGGACGATCTCCGGGATCAAGCGCGTGTCGCGTCCCGGTCTGCGGGTCTACTCGAAGGCCGAAGGCGTCCCGCGTGTGCTCGGCGGCATGGGGATCGCGATCGTGTCCACCAACCAGGGTCTCTTGACCGACCGCGAGGCGCGCGAGCGTCGAGTGGGCGGCGAGATCCTCTGCCAGGTCTGGTAGCGGAGCAACGTCATGTCTCGTATCGGTAAGCAAGCGATCACGGTCCCGAGCGGAGTCGAGGTGACGATCGACGGTTCCGCGGTTCGCGTGAAGGGGCCGAAGGGTCAGCTCGAATACCGCCTGGTCGGCGATGTCGCCATCGAGCGCGACGGCGACGCGTTGAACGTGAGCCGCGCCGACGACTCTCGTTCGAACCGCTCGTTGCACGGCCTCCAGCGCACGCTGATCGCGAACATGGTCATCGGTGTCTCCGACGGTTTCTCGAAGGAGCTCGATATCGTCGGCGTCGGTTACCGCGCCGCGGCCCAGGGCCCGACCGCGATCGAGCTGTCGGTCGGCTACTCGCACACGGTGAAGTTCGACGCCCCCGAAGGCATCACCTTCGAGGTGCCGCAGCCCACCCGTATCGTCGTGCGCGGCCACGACAAGCAGCTCGTCGGCCAGGTCGCCGCCGACATCCGCAAGGTTCGCAAGCCCGAGCCCTACAAGGGCAAGGGCATCCGTTACGTCGGTGAGCACGTCCGGCGTAAAGCCGGCAAGTCGGCGAAGTAGCAGAGGGTCCTGTCATGCGCCTCACGAAGTCCGATCACCGCGACCGGCGTCACCGCCGCGTCCGCAAGAAGGTCACCGGCACCGCGGAACGTCCGCGCTTGGCGGTGTTCCGCTCGAGCAAGCACATCTACGTGCAGGCGATCGACGACCTCTCCGGTCGCACGATCGCGAGCGCGTCCACGATGGAAGCCGATCTGCGCGGCGGCGCGACCGCGACCATCGAGGCCGCGAAGAAGATCGGATCGCTCGTCGGCGAACGCATCAAGGCCGCCGGCGTCACCACCGTCGTGTTCGACCGCGGCGGCTTCAAGTATCACGGCCGGGTCGCGGCGGTCGCCGACGGCGCCCGCGAAGCCGGGCTGACTCTCTAAGGGATTGGGTTCACATGGCTGAAGGTCAGTTCGACGAACGAGTGATCTCGATCAACCGCGTGGCGAAGGTCGTCAAGGGCGGCCGGCGCTTCTCGTTCACCGCGCTCGTGGTGGTCGGTGACGGCAACGGCAACGTCGGCCTCGGCTACGGCAAGGCCAAAGAGGTTCCCGCGGCGATCCAGAAGGGCATGGAGGAAGCGCGCAAGAGCTTCTTCGCCGTCCCGCTCGCGGGCTCGACCATCACGCACGTGATCGTCGGTGAGCACGACGCGGCCCGTGTGTTGATGAAGCCGGCCGCGCCCGGCACCGGTGTGATCGCCGGCGGCGCCGCGCGCGCCATCCTCGAGGCCGCGGGAATCCACGACGTGCTCGCGAAGTCGCTCGGATCGTCGAACGCGATCAACGTCGCCCGCGCGACGATGCAGGGTCTGATGGCCCTGCGCCGGCCCGACGACGTCGCCCGGTTGCGCGGCAAGTCGGCCGAAGAGGTCTCTACGAAGGGCATGCTCAACGCGTACCGCGAGCGCCAGCGCGGCAAGCTCGAGGTGACGGAGGTCAAATGACCATCAAAGTGACCCTCGTACGTTCGCAGATCGGCATCAAGCCGAAGCAGCGCGGCACCCTCCGCGCGCTCGGCCTCGGCAAGATCGGGTCGACGAACACGTTGCCCGACCGACCCGAAGTGCGCGGAATGATCGCGCGTGTGCCGCACCTCATCAGGGTGGAGGAGCTCTCGTGAAGATCCACGACTTGAAACCGGCCCCGGGTTCGCGCAAGCCGAAGCGCCGCGTCGCGCGCGGCATCGGCGGCAAGGGCGGCAAGACCGCAGGCCGCGGCAGCAAGGGACAGGGCGCACGCGGCACGATCCCGGCCCGCTTCGAAGGCGGCCAGACGCCGTTGCACCGCCGGACCCCGAAGGCGAAGGGCTTCAACAACCCCTTCCGGATCGAGTACCACGTCGTGAATCTGTCGACTCTCGACGGTTTCGACGCGGGCGCCGAGATCACACCCGACACGCTGCGCGCCGGCGGATTGGTCGCCAAGCGCGGTCTGGTGAAGATCCTGGCCCGGGGCGAGATCACCAAGTCCGTCACCGTGCGAGCTCACGCCTTCTCGGCCGCGGCGATCCGGGCCATCGAGGCCGCGGGCGGTTCGGTCGAGACCCTGCCGCTCCCGTGGCCGACGGGACGTCCGCCCGCTCGCGGGAACGCCCTCACGAACCGCTAGCTACACTGCCTCGTCCGGTGGGGATGAGGTCGTCGACTCGATGAGGTCCCGGTGATGTCAGGGCTTTCGCGCCTCCAGAACATGTTCCGAGTCGCCGACTTACGGAACAAGATCCTGTTCACGATCTTCATCATCTTCGTGTTCCGGCTGGGTTCGCACATCCCGGTGCCGTACGTCGACTTCAAGGCCGTGCAGGAGCTGCAGTCGCAGTCGAAGTCGGCCGGCGGTGTGCTCGGCCTCTTCAACTTGTTCTCGGGCGGCGCGCTCACGGCCGTCTCGGTGTTCTTCCTCGGCATCATGCCGTACATCACGGCGTCGATCATCATGCAGTTGCTCGGCGTGGTGATCCCCAAGCTCGAGGAATGGCAGAACGAAGGCCAGACCGGGCAGAAGAAGATCACGCAGTGGACCCGGTACCTCACCGTTGCACTCGCGCTGATGCAGTCGACCGCGTTCGTGTTCGTGTTGAAGAGCGGTAACGGCGGTCTGCTCGGTCAGTCGGGTATCTCGCTGCCTGTCGGTACCGTGCTCATCCCGCACTTCACCGCGTATCGAGCCCTGCTGATCGTCATCACCTGGACCACCGGCTGCGCGCTCGTCATGTGGTTGAGCGAGCTGGTCACCCAGCGCGGGATCGGCAACGGCATGTCGATCCTCATCTTCACGTCGGTCGTGTCCCGGCTCCCGTATTCGGGTTCGCTGGTGCTGAAGCAGTCGACGTTCAAGTTCGTCGTGATCATCGCCCTCGCCGTCGCCCTCGTGTACGCGATCGTGTTGATCGAGTCCGGGCAGCGCCGAATACCGGTGCAATTCGCGAAGCGCGTCGTGGGCCGCCGGATGTACGGCGGCCAGAGCACCTACATCCCGTTGAAGGTCAACCAGTCCGGTGTTATCCCGGTGATCTTCGCGACGTCGTTGCTCTCGTTCCCCGCGCTCGCGGCAACGGTGTTGCCGAAGAACGTCGGCAAGTGGATCGCCGACCACCTGGTGGGGCAGGCCACGACGAGCTGGTTCTACATCATCTCGTTCGGCGTGCTCATCATGTTCTTCTCGTACTTCTACACGGCCATCGCGTTCAACCCGCAGCAACAGGCCGACATCATCCGTAAGCAAGGTGGGTTCATCCCCGGCATCCGGCCCGGGCCCCCTACCGAGCGTTACCTCGCAAAGGTGCTCAACCGGATCACGTTGCCCGGCGCGTTGTACCTCACGGTCATCGCGATCATCCCGTTCATCGTCTTGAAGGCGTGGAACATCCAGGATCCGTTCGGTGGCGTGACAATCCTCATCGCAGTCGGCGTCATGCTCGAGACCATGAAGCAACTCGACAGCCAACTGATGATGCGGAACTACGAGGGCTTCCTCTCCTAGCCCCATGAGCTGCTCAGATCCCCGACTCGTGCTGCTCGGGAGGCAGGGTGCCGGTAAGGGCACGCAGTCGACCCGTCTGGCGGACCACTTCGGGGTGATCCATGTCTCGACGGGCGACATGTTCCGGACGCAGGCCGCGCAGGGAACCGCGTTCGGCCTCGAGGCGAAGCGCTACATGGACGCAGGCGATCTCGTTCCCGACGAGATCGTCGTCGGTGTGATCGAGGAGTGCATGGTCCCCGGCGGACCGCTCGGTGGCGGCTTCGTCCTCGACGGGTTTCCCCGCACGCTGCACCAAGCCCGCGAGCTCGATCGCGTGATCGCGGGCTTCCCGCTGAATCTCGTCATCGATCTTGACGTCCCGACCGAGATCGTGTTCGACCGCATTGCGGGCCGGCGGGTGTGCGAGAACTGCCAGCGCGTGTACCACGTGAACCTGGCGCCCACGCAGGGTTGGGCGTGCGACACGTGCGGCGGCACGGTGCGTCAGCGCGACGACGACACCGAAGAAGCGGTCGAGCGCCGTCTCGCGCTCTACGAACGCGAGACCGTTCCGATCGTGGAGTACTACCGGGCCCTCGGGCTGTTGGCGGTGGTCGACGGCGTCGGCGACGGCGACGAGGTCTTCGATCGGCTCGTCAAGGTGTGCAGCGAGCAGATGGCCTAGCCGGTCGGCTCGCCGAGATGGTCCTGCGCAAGACACCAAACCAGATCGCGTTGATGCGCCGAGCGGGTGCAGTGGTGGCCGAGATGCACGAGGCGTGCACGCGCGCGGCGGTCGCCGGCGCGACCACCGCCGACCTCGATCGTGCCGCGCACGACGTGCTCGACCGGCGCAACGCGCGATCGAACTTCCTCGGCTACCACGGGTTCCCGGCCGTGGCGTGCATCTCCCCGAACGAGGTGATCGTCCACGGCATCCCCGGTCCGCGGGTGCTCGTCGCGGGCGACATCGTCTCGATCGACTGCGGTGCGATCATCGAGGGCTGGCATGCGGACGCCGCGATCACGGTCCCGGTCGGCGAGGTCGACGCCGACTCGCAGCGGCTCATGGACGTCACCCGGGCCGCCCTCGAATCGGCGATCTTCGCCACCGTCGACGGGAACCGCCTGGGCGACATCGGGGCCGCGGCCGAGCGCGAGGTCGTGACGGCCGGGTTCGGCGTCGTGCGGGAGTACGTGGGTCACGGCATCGGCACCGCGATGCACGAGGAGCCCGACGTGCCGAACTACGGCCCCGCGGGCCGGGGCATGAGGCTGCGGGCGGGGATCGTTCTCGCCATCGAGCCCATGGTCACCGCCGGGAAGGCGACCACCCGCACCCTCGACGACGGCTGGACCGTCGTGACCGCCGACGGCTCCCGGGCCGCCCACTTCGAGCACACCGTCGCCATCACCGACGACGGGCCCGAGATTCTCACTCGGCCCCTGTAGGTGCTGGCTTGGCGGTTGTACCCCTGATCAGGTAATCTTTTCGGTCGGCTCCTTGCCCGTTCCGCGCGCCCAAGGTCCCCAGTATTCGCAATGCAATTCCTGAGTCCGCTGGCGCGCTTCCAGCCCTGAAGGTGATGCTCTCTGGCCAAGCCCAAGGATGACACGATCCTGGTCGAAGGCACGGTCGTCGAGCCGTTGCCGAACGCCATGTTCCGTGTCGAGCTGGAGAACGGGCACAAGGTTCTTGCTCACATATCCGGGAAGATGCGGATGCACTACATCCGTATCGCTCCGGGCGATCGGGTGCAGGTCGAGCTCACGCCGTACGACCTCAGCCGCGGTCGCATCACGTACCGCTACAAGTAACCCCCAGCGCGGGTATCCCGCCGAGCAGCGAAGACAGGAAATTATGAAGGTTCGTCCTTCGGTCAAGAAGATGTGCGACAAGTGCAAGGTGATCCGCCGGCACGGCTCGGTCCGGATCATCTGCGACGACCCCCGCCACAAGCAGCGGCAGGGCTAGGAGGACGGCAGATGGCCCGTATCGCCGGCGTCGACATTCCCCGCGAGAAGCGTCTCGAGATCTCGCTCACATACATCTACGGCATCGGCCGTAACACCGCGCAGCAGGTGACCGACGCCACCGGGATCTCGCGCGACACGCGTGTGCGCGACCTCACCGAAGAAGAAGTCGCGCGGCTGCGCACCTACATCGACCAGAACCTGAAGGTCGAAGGCGACCTGCGCCGCCAGGTGAGCCAGGACATCAAGCGCAAGATGGAGATCGGCTGTTACGAAGGACTGCGCCACCGCAAGGGGCTGCCGGTCCACGGACAGCGCACCCGGACGAACGCCCGTACCCGCAAGGGTCCGAAGAAGACGGTCGCCGGTAAGAAGAAAGCCCGTAAGTGACGTCCACCACGCGAATCGGAGCCTGAGAAGCAGTGGCGAAACCTGTTGCCGGCGGACGCCGGCCGAAGAAGAAGGAACGCAAGAACGTCACCTACGGGATGGCACACATCAAGTCGTCGTTCAACAACACGATCATCACGTTCACCGACCTGCAGGGCAACACCCTCTCGTGGGCGAGCTCCGGCAACGTGGGATTCAAGGGCTCGCGCAAGAGCACGCCGTTCGCGGCGCAGCTCGCGGCCGAGGCGGCGGCGCGGCGCGCGATGGAGCACGGTGTTCGCAAGGTCGACGTGTCGGTAAAGGGTCCGGGCTCGGGTCGCGAGACCGCGATCCGCTCGATTCAGAATGCCGGAATCGAGGTCGTCGGTATCAAAGACGTCACCCCGATCCCGCACAACGGATGCCGTCAGTCCAAGCGGCGGAGGGTCTGAGATGGGTGGGAAGCGGAACGAAGGATCTCTGCCGCAGGCCGCACTCCGTAGCGAGCGGGAGGGAAGGTAATGGCGCGTTATACGGGTGCGGTGTGCCGGTTGTGCCGGCGCGAGCGCATGAAGTTGTTCCTGAAAGGCACGAAGTGCGACTCGATGCGCTGCCCGATCGAGCGGCGGCCCTACCCGCCGGGTCAGCACGGCCGCGGCCGCGTCCGCGACAGCGAGTACCTGCTCCAGCTGCGCGAGAAGCAGAAGTGCCGTCGTATCTACGGCCTGCTCGAAAAGCAGTTCCAACTGATCTACGCCAAGGCGAACAAGCAGCCCGGCATCACCGGTGAGAACCTGCTCCGCCTGCTCGAGCTCCGTCTCGACAACGTCGTCTTCCGTACCGCGTTCGCGTCGAGCCGCAGTCAGGCGCGCCAGTTCGTGCGCCACGGCCACGTCCTCGTGAACGGCAAGCGCGTGACGATCCCGTCGTATGTTGTGCGCAAGGACGACGTCGTCTCGCTGGCTACGAAGGCGCAGAAGATGATCGTCGTTCGGCACAACATCGACACGCTCGACCGCACGGCGCCGCAATGGCTCGAGGTCAGCGCGGGCGATCACAAGGCGACCGTGCGCGATCTGCCGCTCCGCGAGCAGATCGATATCCCCGTTCGCGAACAGCTCATCGTCGAGCTGTACTCGAAGTAAGCAAGCGAGGCCTCCCCCATGCTCATCATCCAGCGTCCCGAAATCGAAGCCGTCGAGGCCGAGGGCAACACCCAGAGCTTCATGATCTCCCCGCTCGAACCCGGATTCGGGCACACGCTCGGCAACAGCCTGCGCCGCACGCTGCTGTCGTCGATCCCGGGTGCAGCCGTCACGCAGGTGCGTTTCGACGACGCCCTGCACGAGTTCGACGTCATCAAGGGAGTGAAAGAAGACGTCACCGACGTCATCTTGAACCTGAAGGACCTCGTGCTGCGCTGCACGTCCGACGAAGCGGTGACGCTGCGCCTCGACAAGCGCGGTCCCGCCGAAGTGCGCGCCGGCGACATCCAGACCACCTCCGACGTCGAGATCCTCAACCCCGATCTCTACATCGCGACGGTGAACGCGTCCGGCCGCCTCGCGCTCGACCTCACCGTCGAGCAGGGCCGCGGCTACCTGTCGGCGGAGCGCAACAAGCGCACCACCACCATCGGTGTGATCCCGGTCGACGCGATCTTCTCGCCGGTGCGCCGGGTGTCGTTCGTGATCGACCCCACCCGTGTCGAGCAGTCGACGAACTTCGACCGCCTGACGCTCGAGGTCGAGACCGACGGTTCGATCACGCCGCGCGACGCGCTGGCGTCGGCGGGCGACACTCTCCGCAAGCTCGTCGACCTGGTCGCCGAGCTGTCGGAGGCGCCCCGCGGTCTCGAGCTCGGTGAGATCGCGTCGCCGACCTCCACGTCGCCCGATCTCGATCTCCCGATCGAGGAGCTCGACCTGTCGGAGCGGCCGCGCAACTGCCTGAAGCGGGCGCGCGTCGACTCGATCGGTCAGCTGGTGCAGAAGTCGGAAGACGACCTGCTCGCCATCACCAACTTCGGCGCCAAGTCGCTGGAAGAGGTCATTCAGAAGCTCGACGAGCGCGGCTTGTCGCTCCGGGTCAAGGAGTAAGAAGGCATGCCGGCTCCGAAGAAGGGCAAGCGTTTCGGTGGAAGCGCCGCGCACCAGAAGCTGATGCTCGCGAACCTCGCGTCGCACCTCATCATCTCCGAGGCCGGCGCGATCACGACCACCGAAGCGAAGGCGAAGGCGCTGCGGCCGTACGTCGAGAAGCTGGTCACGAAGGCCAAGCACGGCGGCGTCCACAAGCACCGCATCGTGGTGGCCCGCATCCACGACAAGGACGCCGCGCACCGCCTCTTCGACGAGATCGGGCCGCGCTATGCCGACCGCAACGGCGGCTACCTGCGCATCCTGAAGCTGGGTCCGCGCTCGGGCGACAACGCCCCGATGGCGCGCGTCGAATTCGTCTGATTCGGATTCGCCTCGTCGGGAATTGGCCTGAGCGGTAGCGTCCAACCCACGTCGACGGCTTGACTGTCGGCGTGACGCTCTTCGACGCGGTGGCCGCGAGTCCGGCAGCAGGTGGCATGGGTCCGGCCCAGGTCAAGCTCGTCGTCGCCTATGACGGCACCGACTTCAGCGGGTTCGCGGCGCAGCCGGGCCAACCGGGAGTGCGCACCGTCGGCGGTGTGCTCGCCAACGCGCTCGGCAAGGTGCTCCGGCACGACGTTGGCCTCGCGTGCGCGGGTCGTACGGATTCCGGCGTCCACGCGTGGGGTCAGGTGGTGAGTTTCCCGTCGGAGCCCGGACTGGATCCGTGGCGGTTGCAGTCGGCGGTCACGTCGATGCTCGGGCCCGAGGTCGTCGTCCGCTCCGCCGAGCTCGTCGACCCGCAGTTCGACGCCCGGCACTCCGCCACCGCGCGGACCTATCGGTACACCATCCTCAACCGGCCCGCGCCCGATCCGTTCCGCGACCGCTTCACCTGGTGGGTGCCCGACACCCTCGATCTGCGCGCGCTGCGGTTGGGCGCCGACCCGTTCGTGGGCGAGCACGACTTCGCCTCGTTCTGTCGTAAAGGCCCGCAAGGTTCCTCGACCGTGCGCCGGGTCACCGACTCCCGTTGGGTCGACGAGGGCGACGGGGTGTTGCGCTACGAGATCAGCGGGAACGCGTTCTGCTGGCAACTCGTGCGGTCGATCGTCGGCACCCTCGTCGAGGTGGGCCTGGGCAAGCGCCGGCCGGGCGACATGATGGCGATCCTGCGCGCCGGCGACCGCGAGGCGGCGGGGCAACTCGCCCCGCCGCGCGGCCTGTGCTTGTGGGAAGTCGGCTACTAGAGCCGTCTACGGAACGGTCGTGGTCGTACCGAGCTCGACGCCACCCGGGATGGTGGGAACCGTCTGCGGCGTCGACGGCGGCTCGAAGTCGCTCGGGCTCGCGGGGCCCGCTGCGGTGGCGATGAACTCGTCGGTGGAGTTGTCGCCGCTCTTCGTCGAGAGCTTCAACAGGTAGCCGTCCTTGGCGTCGACGCACGTCGTGACCGAGGGCGCGCCCGGGATCTTGCCGGAAAGGATCCCGCCCGCAATGTCGGAGGCGCTGAACGTGACGCACTTGGCGTCGCGGCCGGCAATGGTCTCCGACGAGGTGTGACCCCCGTACGCCGAGGAGTTCAACCCCGCCAGCTGGCCGTAGGCCCCGGTGTAGATCGCCATCATTCCGCTCAGCGGGTTCGCCCCCGAGGCGATCTCGGTGCACGTTGCCGACGACGTCGTGCCGTCGCAGTTGATGACCTTCGTGCCGTCGGAGATGGCAACGCTGCCGTCGGTGATGAATGCGGTCTTGCCGTTTCCGTCCTGGGCGACCGTCTGGGTGCTGCTCGCGGTCTTGTAGGTGACCTTGAAGTTGGCCGTCTTCGCCTTGGCCACGAGATCCGAGAGCGCGTTGCCGCCCGAGCCCCCCTTGGTCGTCGTGTTCGTGCCGCCCGCGGCGGGATTGGCGTTGTTCTTGCTGCCACCGCCGCACGCGGCGAGGGCGATGGTCGCGGCGATCGCGCCGATCAGGACTTTGTTCATGAGAGGTGCCTCCCAGAGGCTGCAGCGTCGGGTAGAGGAGCGTTCGGGCGTCTGATGCTAAGCCCGCGGGACGCCGAAGTAGAGGAATCCGTACGCCTCGTCCCGGGCGTCAATCCCGGCTTCGCGCAGCGCCACGTCCCAGTCGCCCCGGCACCCGGGGTCGTTCTGCTCCATCCCGTGGTCGGCCACCAGTGCGAAGGCGCACTCGTCGAACACGCCGGCGTGCTCGAGCGCCCCGAGGATCTCGCCGATGCGGCCGTCGCTGTCGCGCACGGAGGCGGCCGCGATCTCCGAGTACGGCCCGCCTTCGTGCATCGCGGCGTCGGTGAGCGTGAAGTTGCACCAACAGAAGCGCGGGGTCGGGTAGGTCTGGTCGCGGTAGCTGCCGCCGATGATCCCGACCGCCTGGTCGACCCCCATGTGGTCGACGATCGACGACCACGAGTAGTCCTTCGACGGCCGTACGAACCGCTCGGTCGTGTGCGGCAGACCGAACGGGTCCTTCGGGATCGGCGGCACCTCGCCCCGGCGGAAGAAGTCGAAGGTCGAGTAGTCGGCGCCGGTGTCGCACGGCTCGTTGACCGAGGCGGTGAACGCGTCCGGCCATGTGCGGTGCACGGCGTGGTGAATCGTCTCGACGCCCGGGAGCAGATGCTGCATGCTCCACGGCCACGTCGCCGAGGAGTTGGTGATCACCTGCCGTCCGGCCGCGCGGTCGAACCACGCGTTGTGCAGGATGCCGTGGTGCCCGGGATGCGCGCCGGTGATGATCGAGGTGTGGTTGGCGAGCGTGACGGTAGGCAGCGACGCGAACGCACCGTGGCCCAGCGCGGTGCCCATCTCGATGAGCCGTGCCACGTTGGGCGCCTCGCCCCGCGCCGCCATGTCGTACAGGACGTTCGCGTTCGTGCCGTCGAACAAGAAGCCGAAGACGTACCGCGGACGATCCGCCGGGTCGAGCAGGTCGGTGAGCGCGCGGCCGTCCTGCACCGCCAGGAAGTGCCCTCCGTCGGCGCCGCCCAGAGGCGCGCAACCGAGGAGCGCGCAGAGCGTAGGTGCGACGTCGACGAGCCGGGCCGACTCCGGGATCAGGCCGAGGTTGCGCACCCCTTTGCCGGCGAGGACGAAGGGCGCCCGGGCCTGGACGAGGCCGAGCGAGCCGTGCTCGCCGAGGTGACCGCCCTGGTCCTCCCAGTTGTGCGAAGCGGAGTGAAGAACACAGAGGTCGGGGGCGGCGGGGGAATCGAAGAGCTGGGCGATCTGGTCGAACGCGTGCGGGTACGCGTTCTGCGTGCGGTTCGGGAACGGGTTCGCCCGCTCCTCGGAGAGTGGGGTGAAGCGGTCGATCGACTGATCCGCGAGGGGATCGCGGCCCGATACCTCGATGCGCTCGTAGCCGCCGGCCGTTCGCCGGAAGGAGACGCGGCCGTCGTGGGCGAGCGCCTCGTAGGCGCCGTCGCGGGACGTGCAGACCATGTCGACGATCGGGTCGAGGGCACTGTCGAGCAGCACCTCGAGCGCGGCCTCGGCCTCGGCCCGATGGGCGTCCGGGAGCTGGTGCGGACCGCGGGTCCCGTCAAGGCGCGTCGCCGCCTGATCCATGGGGCGCCAGGGTAGGGCCAGTTGTCGGAATCGGGCCAGGGCGGCTATTGTCTCGGGTTCGGCGCTGCTGTCTTCGCGCGCCCGCCACGCTTCGATCCGGCTCTGAGATTAAAGGCCTTGCCCGTGCGTACATACAGCCCGAAAGCCTCCGAGATCACGCGCGACTGGCATGTGATCGACGCGGAAGGCGCGATCCTCGGTCGCTTGGCCACCGAGATCGCCACGTTGTTGCGCGGCAAGCACAAGCCGATGTGGGTCCCGCACATGGATGTGGGCGACCACGTGGTGATCGTGAACGCGTCGAAGCTCGCGGTCGGGCAGCGCAAGCTGCTGCAGAAGACCTACCACCGCCACAGCGGTTACCCGGGCGGCATCAGCAGCGAGAGCCTCCAGCATCTGCTGGCCCGAGACCCCGAGAAGGTCGTCAAGCTCGCGGTGCGCCGCATGCTCCCGAAGGGCCCGCTCGGTCGCCAGATGCTGCGCAAGCTGAAGGTGTACAGCGGCCCGACCCATCCGCATCAGGCCCAGCGCCCGACCGTCCGCCCGCTGCCCGAGCGCAGCAAGGCCCGCGTCGGATGACGACCCTCCTCCACCCGACGACCAGCCGAAGCAACGAGGAACACGCGTGAGCAAGCCCCTCATCCAGACCACCGGCCGCCGCAAGGAAGCCGTCGCCCGCGTCCGGCTGCGTCCGGGTACCGGCAAGATCGTGGTGAACGGGCGCGAGTTCGCGTCGTACTTCCCGATCCTCACGCACCAGGTCATCGCGAAGGAGCCGCTGCGGCTCACGCAGACCGAAGAGGTCTACGACGTCGACGCCACCCTCGGCGGCGGTGGCGTGAGCGGTCAAGCCGGCGCGATCCGGTTGGGTATCGCCCGTGCACTCGTGGCGCTCGACC
>DASYJT010000278.1:0-8098 GCA_035996165.1 Acidimicrobiia bacterium | reverse complement strand
GGGGCGATCGCGCTGTCGTTCGCGGCGCGCTGGCAGCTCTCGCTGGTCGTCGGCGGGTATCTCGCCCAGACCATCCTCTACAGCGTGTGGCTCAAGCACGAAGCGGTGCTCGATCTCGCGTGTGTCGCGTCGGGCTTCGTTTTGCGCACGATCGCGGGCGGCGTCGCCGTCGGCGTCACGATCTCGCCCTGGTTCCTCATCGTCGCCGGGTCCGCGTCGCTGTTCATGGTCGCCGGCAAGCGCCACGCCGAGATGATGGAGCTCGGCGGTCAGGCGGGCGCGCACCGGCTCACGCTCACCATGTACTCGCGCGAGTTCCTCGGCTTCACGCGCGCCGTCGCGTCGAGCGTCACGATCCTCGCGTACTGCCTGTGGGCGTTCGAGAAGTCGTCGACCGTCGGCAACCCGGTGTGGTTCGAGCTGTCGATCGTGCCGTTCGTGCTCGGCATACTCCGCTACGCGCTGCTCCTCGAACAGGGCCGGGGCGGAGCACCCGAAGACCTGGTGTTGGCCGACCGAGTCCTGCTCGTCATGGGCGGACTGTGGGCGCTGTTCTTCGCGCTCGCGGTCCACGGTTCCTGACATGGCCGGGTCGCAGGAGCTGCTCTCGGGCTGGGGCCGGACCTCGCCGACGCTCGCGACCGTGCACCGGCCCGCCGACCTCGAGCAGATCGTCGCGCGGGTCGCGACGCCGAGCGCCCGGGGCGTGATCGCGCGCGGACTCGGTCGTTCGTACGGCGATGCCGCGCAGAACGCGGGCGGCGACGTGCTGTCGTGCACCAACCTCGATTCGGTGCTCGGGATCGACGTCGAGAAGGGAACCGTGACGGTCGAGAGCGGCGTCAGCCTCGACACGCTCCTGCGCGCACTGGTCCCCCTCGGGTGGTTTCCGATGGTCATTCCCGGAACGAGCTTCGTCACCGTCGGGGGCGCGATCGCATCCGACATCCACGGCAAGTTCCGCCACGGCTCCTTCGCCGACTATGTCGAGCGCATGCGCATCGTCACGCCGGCGCGGGGCGCGTGCGTGCTCGGACCCGACGCCGACTCCAACGCCTTCTGGGCGACGAGCGGTGGCATGGGACTGACGGGCGTCATCACCGAGGCGACGCTCAAGCTCCAGCCCGTCGAGACGTCACGCATCGTCTGTGACACGGAGCGCACGCGCGACGTCGACGACTGCATGGACCGCATGCTCTCCGGCGACCACGACTACCGGTACTCGGTGGCGTGGATCGACTGCCTGGCGTCGGGCAGTCACCTGGGTCGGGCGGTGCTGACGCGCGGCAATCACGCCACGCTCGACGAGCTCCCCGCGGGCCACCGTTCGACGGCGCGCGAGTACGCGCCCCGCACGCTGCTCGCTTCGCCGCCCTGGCTGCCGAACGGCTTGATCAACGTGCTCAGTGCCCGCGCGTTCAACGAGGTGTGGTTCCGCAAGGCGCCGCGCGCCCGGCGGCGGCATGTCGAGGGGATCAAGCCCTTCTTCTTCCCGCTCGACGGCGTGCGCGATTGGAACCTCGTCTACGGATCGCGCGGCTTCGTGCAGTACCAGTTCGTCGTGCCGTTCGGAGCCGAGCGCGTCGTGCGGACCGCGCTCGAACGCTTCAGCAAGGCGCGCCTTCCGACGTTCCTCGCCGTACTCAAGCGCTTCGAGCACGCCAGCAGGTCACTGATCGGGTTCCCGATCTCGGGCTGGACGCTCGCGCTCGACATCCCGACCTCACCGGCCCTGGCGCCGCTGCTCGACGGCCTCGACGAGCTGGTCGTCGAAGCGGGCGGCCGCGTGTACCTGACGAAGGACTCGCGGCTTCGGTCGGAGCTGCTCGCGGAGATGTATCCGCGGCTCGACGAATGGCGGGAGACTCGAGCCACCCTCGATCCCGACAACGTGCTCCGCAGCGACATGGATCGCCGGCTCGACCTGAGCGGCACAGGGAGGAGACACACGTGAACACGACGGACGGGAACGAGTGAAGGACGCATTGGGAGAGGTCCAGTCGGTGTTGGTGCTCGGCGGCACCTCCGACATCGCGCTCGCGACGGTGCGCAAGATCGTGGCGCAGCGCAACGCGTCGGTTGTTCTGGCCGCGCGCAAACCCGAGGCCTGCGACGCGGCGGCAACGTCGCTGCGCGCCGCCGGGGCGTCGGCCGTGCACGCGGTGCCGTTCGATGCCACCGACTTCGGTTCGCACGAGGCGTTCGTCCGGTCGACGTTCGATCGCTTCGGCGACTTCGACCTCGTGCTCGTCGCGTTCGGAGTGCTCGGCGACCAAGCGCGCGCCGAGCACGATCCCGCCGCCGCGCTCGACATCGTGCAGACGAACTTCACCGGCGCGGTGTCGGTGACGATCCCGCTCGTGAATCGCCTGCGGGCGCAGGGCCACGGCACGGTGGTGCTGTTGTCGTCGGTCGCCGGCGAGCGGGTCCGCCGCTCGAACTTCGTGTACGGATCGTCGAAGGCCGGCATCGACGGCTACTACCAGGGGCTCTCTGCGTCGCTCGCGTCGAGTGGCGTGCACGTCATGATCGTGCGGCCCGGATTCGTGCACACGAAGATGACCGACGGCTTGAAGGCGGCCCCGCTGTCGGTCTCGGCCGACGACGTCGCCGACGCGGTGGTGCGCGGGATCGCACGCGGCCTCGATGTCGTCTGGGTTCCGCCGGCGATGCGGTACCTCATGGCGGTGCTCCGGCACCTGCCGACCGCCGTGTTCCGGCGCCTCCCCGTGTAGTGAACAAGAACCCGCGAACCGTCGCCGCCTTCGACTTCGACGGCACGATCACCCGACGCGACACGCTCCTGCCGTTCCTCGCAACGGTCGTCGGACGCGGCGCACTGGCGCGCGCGCTCGCGGCGGAGTCGGCCCGGCTCGCGTGGGTGGCGACCGGTCGGGGCGACCGCGACGCGATGAAGGAACGGCTGCTGTCCCGCCTGCTCACGGGAATCCCGCACGCGGAGGTTGCCGCCGCCGGAAACACATTCGCGGCCGCACTCGCACGCGGCGGGATCACGCTCGACGCCCGCAACCGGATTGCGCGGCATCGGCGCGAGGGACACGAGGTGGTGATCGTGTCGGCGTCGCTCGACGTCTACCTCGACGAGGTCGCGCGCACGCTCGACGTCGCGCACGTGTTGTGCACGAGCCTCGACGTCGACATCGACGGGCTGTGCACCGGTCGCCTGCTTGGCGCGAACTGCCGCGGGCCCGAGAAGGCGAGGCGACTGCGCGCGTTGTTGGGAGAAGACGACGTCGAGCTCTGGGCGTACGGCAACAGCGGCGGCGACGACGAGATGCTCGCGTACGCGCAGCATCCGGTACGCGTCCGCCGCGGCCGGATCCGCCCGGATATCTAGATCGGTTTCAGCTTGCCCGCGATACCGACCGCGCGACCGAAGATGCGCCCGCCGCTGTCGCCGAGACTCGGCGCGTCGCCGCACGCGGCGACCCGACCGTCGGCGCGCAGCATCAGGTAGCCCTTGCCGGAGGTCGACGGCAACATCGAGACGAACGGTGACGGCGACCGCAGGTTGGCGCCGGATCCGACGAACGGCGCGCCGCCGAACGAGAAGACACCACCGTCGCGGGCGATCATCCAGTAGCCGTCGCCCTGCGGCCTCGACGCCATCGCCACGACGGGTTGGTTGAGGCGGATGCCGCCGGTCGAGCCGTGGAAGACCGCGTCGCCGAAGCTGAAGATCCCGCCGTCCCTGGCGTACAACCAATAGCCGTTGCCGGTGCGCGTGCTCGACATTCCGAGGACCGGCGCGTTCAATCGCATCGCTCCTGTCGACCCGAAGAACCGCGCGTCGCCAAAGCTGAAGATCCCGCCGTCGCCGGCGACCAACCAGTAGCCGCGACCCGAGGGTGTCGCAGTCATGCCCACGACGGGGGCCGCCAGACGGAAACCGTGCATACCGCCGTGGTACGCGGCAGTGCCGAACGCGTAGACCGCGCCGTCCCCCGAGAACAACCAGTAACCCGCGCCGCTGGGGTGGGAGGCGATCCCGACGATCGGGCTCGTCAGGCGGAAGCCGGCCACGCTCATTTGCTGCGCCCCGCCGAACGCCATCACCTGACCGAGATCCGACGCGATCCAATAGCCCGCGCCGGAGATACGGGCCGCGACCTTGGCTCGGATGGCCGGCAACATCGGCTCGACGCGCTGACCGGGGCAGTCGGTGGCGGACGTGTCGCGATGACCGCAGATGTTGAAGAGGTTCTCGGCGACACCGTTCGACGCGGTGAACGCACCGCGACCGAGTGGGTCGATGCCCCAACGCGCGCATTTCCACGCGAGCAACGCGACGAGCGCGTCGACCATCGCCGGCGGCGGATTGATGCTGTCGTACGTTCCCATCAACGCGATACCGACCGTGTGCGAGTTGTGGTAGATCGCGTGCGCGCCCCGAACGTTCGCACCGAGCCGCTCACCGGTGTGCGGGCTACCACCGGGAAAGTCCTGCGCCCAACGGCCCTCGTAGATCCGCCCGTTCGGATCGATCAGCCAGTTGTACGCGATGTCGATGTATTCGCCGGACGTCTCGTTCGCGAGGACGCCGCGACACAACCCGGGGTAATCGCGTACTTCGTTCGGCGTGCCCGTGTGGTGCACCACGATCTTCGTGACCGAGGTGTCGTAGATCTGTCCCGGCTTGCGCAAGCCTTCGTTCGCGCCCCACTGCGCGCGTGTGACGATGGGCGGCACCGGCCAACCTTGAATCGCGGAGAACACCGGTTGCGCGTTGCTCAGGTCGACCGCGCGCGCGCCGCCGCCAACGTGCGCGACGTACGGAGCGGCGACGGCCGCGACACCCGCGCCGGCGCCGAGTTGCAATGCGGCACGACGCGTCAAGCGACGCGAAACAAGGTTGTGGCTGTCGTCGTGCACTGACCTCCCCCAGTTCTCCACCAGGGTCATCGGCAACTCAGCCCGCTTCCGAAGCTACAGCGTACCGGTCGATGTGTGGTAGCAACCTTCGGTGTCTCCGACGGCGCGTCCGACCGTAGCGATCGACGTCACGCCACTACTCGGTGCGCGCTCAGGAATCGGTGCCGCGGTCTCCGAGATCATCACTGCGCTGCGCGCGCTGGAAGCCGGACCCGACCTCGTTCCGTACACGCTGAGTACCAGGGCCCGCCTGCATCGCGAGTCGGTCCCGACCGACACGCGATTCGTTCCCATTCCCGCGCGCATCCTGCTTCGATCATGGGCGCGCCGCGATACACCGCGCATCGATCGCTGGTTGCGGCCCGCGCGCGTGGTCCACGCGACGAACTACCTCACACCACCCAGCCGCCTACCTACGCTGATCAGCGTCTACGACTGTTCCTTCGTCCGCTATCCCGAGCTGTGCACGCCCGAAGTGCGCGCGTTCGACCCGATCATCAGACGCGCTGTCGCCCGCGGCGCGACCCTGCACACGGGATCCGAATTCGTCGCGGGCGAGATCGAGGAGATCTACGGGCCCGGCTTGCGCGCGGCCGGCCGGCTCGTCGTCATTCCCCTCGGCATCCCCGCACTCGGTGATCGCGCTGAGATGCCGGAAACCGTCGCGTGCGCGCTGGGCGGCGCGCCGTTCGTCGTCGCGATCGGCACGCTCGAGCCGCGCAAGAACTTCGCGCACCTCGTCGGTGCGTTCGGTCAGGTCGCAACCCGTCATCCCGACGTTCGGCTCGTCATCGCCGGTCACGACGGACCGGCGCGTCCCGAGATCGATGCCGCGATCGCACGGCTCGGGGTCGGGGTACGCGAACGGGTCGTCGTCGCGGGCCCGGTCTCCGACGCGGGCCGGCGCGCGCTGTTGGAACAAGCGTCGCTGCTCGCGTATCCGTCGATCTACGAAGGCTTCGGTTTTCCGGTGCTCGAGGCGATGACGGCCGGAGTTCCGGTCGTGGCCGCGCGCGCGGGATCGATTCCCGAAGTCGCAGGCGATGCCGCCCTCCTCGTCGAACCGACCAACGAAGGCGCGCTGGCCGACGAAATGGATCGCGTCCTCACCGACGACGCGACGCGCGCGGAGCTCGTCGCCCGCGGACGCGACCGCGTGCACGCGTTTTCCTGGGATCACACCGCGCGCGCACTCGCGTCGTGCTATCGCCGGATCGCGGAGTCGCACGCGTGAAGGTTGCGGTACACGCCGGTCAACTCCTGCAACCCGTGCCCGGCGGCATCGGCCGGTACGAGATCGCCCTGCTGCGCCGCCTCCCCGACCTCGGCGTCCACGCCGTCGCCTTCGCCGCCGGACCGCGGCCGCGGTCGGTCGCCCGGCGCGTTCCCTGGGTCGATCTCGGACCACCGCGCGGCAGCCTCCGCTACGAGCTCTGGCACCGCCTGCAACGCCCACGCGTGCTGATCGAAGCCGACGTGGTGCACGCGCCGAGCTTGGCGGTACCACCGGTGCGAGGCCGGCCGCTCGTCGTCACCGCCCACGACATCGCGTTCCGCCGCCTGCCCGAGGTCACAACGCGGCGGGGTGTCACTTTCCACACTCGCGGTCTCGCGCTCGCGCGCCGCCACGCGACGCTGATCATCGTTCCGTCGAAGTTCACCGCGCAGGAGCTCGAACGGGAGGGCTTCGAAACCGACCGGATCGCCGTCGTCCCGTTCGGCGTCGACCAACCGGTACCGCGCGACCCCGACGAGATCGACCGCGCGGTCGCCCGCGCGCACGTGAAGCCTCCGTACATCTTGACGGTCGGCACGGTCGAGCCCCGCAAAGATCTCCCCACGCTCGTGCGCGCGGTCGATCGGCTTCGCCGCACGCGTCCCGATCTCACGCTCGTCGTCGTGGGCCCGCGCGGGTGGGGTGAGGTCACCGGGCTCGATCGGTCGTTCGTCCAGGCGATCGGCGCGCAACCATGGTCTGTGCTCGACGCGCTCTACCGCCGCGCCGACGCGTTCTGCCTCGCGTCGAAGTATGAGGGATTCGGGCTCCCGGCGGTGGAGGCGATGGCGCGGGGCGTTCCGACGATCGCGACGACGGGCTCCGCTCTCGAAGAGATCGTGCAGGGCGCCGGCCGCCTCTTCACTCCGGGCGACGCCGAAGCATGCGCGGTGCAGATCGAGCGCGTGCTCGACGACACCTCGTTGCGCACCGAGCTCGTGCGCGCCGGCCTCGTGCGCGCCGCCGGGCTCAACTGGGACCACTGCGCGGAGGGCCACGTCCGCGCGTACTCCCGGGCCCGCGCCTCAGGGCCGTCTTCGTAGACTCCCGCCCGTGCGTGTGCTGCTCGACGTCTCGGCTGTTCCCGACCGCCCGGTCGGCGCGGGCGTGTACACGATCGCGATCGCCCGGGGTGTCGCGGCTCGCACCGACGTCGACCTGCACCTCCTGACCCGGCGGGGCGACACCGACCGCTGGCGCGAGCTCGCCCCGGCCGCTGCGCTCCACGCGCTCGCGCCAAAGCGGCGGCCGGCGCGGTTGGCGTGGGAACAGGCCGCCGGGCCCCGCGTTGCCCGCCGGATCCGGGCCGACGTCTGGCACGGCCCCCACTACACGATGCCGCTGCACTCGCCGACGCCGAGCGTCGTCGCGATGCACGACCTGACCTTCTTCGACCACCCCGAATGGCACGAGCGTTCGAAGGTCGTCTACTTCCGCCGGATGATCGCGGCGGCCGCGCAACGCGCCGACATCATCGTCACCGGAAGCCACGACGCGGCCGACGGATTGCGCGCGCGCTTTCGGCTCTCGGGCGAGATCGTCGTCGTGCACCACGGCGTCGACCATGCGCGCTTCGCCCCGGCCGGTGCGGGCTCGGTCGACGAGGCGGCCGACCTCCTCGCGCTGGGGAAGCACGGGATCACGCGGCCCTACATCGCGTTCGCGAGCACGATCGAACCGCGCAAGGACGTGCCCACCCTGGTGCGCGCGTTCGCCCGCATCGCCGGCGCGCATCCCGACGTGCAGCTCGTGGTCGCCGGAGGCGACGGCTGGGGAGTCGCCGAAGCCCGCGACGCGATCGCGGCGAGCGGTGTGGCAACCCGGATCCTGCGACCCGGATACCTCGAAGACGCCACGCTCGCCGCGCTGTTCCGCCGGGCGGAGGCGATCGCGTACCCGTCACTCGTCGAGGGCTTCGACATGCCGGCG
>DASYJT010000277.1:0-5550 GCA_035996165.1 Acidimicrobiia bacterium | reverse complement strand
CACGCCGCCTGGGTGACGATCCAGATCGGCTGCGACAACAGCTGCGCGTTCTGCATCGTCCCTTCGGTGCGGGGCAAGGAAGTGAGCCGGCGCACGGGCGACATCGTGCACGAGGTCGAAGAGCTCGCGCGCGACGGTGTGGTCGAGATCACGCTTCTCGGCCAGAACGTCAACTCGTACGGGCGCGACCTCGGCGCCGGGCAGTTCCGCCCGCAGTTCGCCGATCTGCTCCGCACGCTCGACGCGGTCGACGGCATCGAGCGCATCCGCTTCACCTCACCCCATCCGAAAGACCTCCGCCCCGAGACGATTGCGGCGATGGCTGAGTGCGCGCACGTGTGCGAGCACCTGCATCTGCCATTGCAGTCGGGGAGCGACCGCACGCTGGCGCGCATGCACCGCGGCTACACGGCCGATCGGTATCTCGAACGCCTGCACTCGGCCCGGGCCGAGGTGAGCGACCTCGCGGTGACCACCGACATCATCGTCGGTTTCCCCGGCGAGACCGAAGCCGACTTCGTGCGCACGCTCGAGGTCGCCGACGAGGCCGCGTACGACGCCGCGTACACCTTCGTGTTCTCGCCGCGTCCCGGCACCGAAGCGGCGCTGATGACCGACGTCTTCGTGGCGCCCGAGGTGATAGCGGAGCGCATGCAGCGGTTGACGGCGGTCGTCGAGGGTCACGCGCTGCGCAAGCACGAGCTCCGGATCGGCCGGACCGAGGAGCTTCTCGTCGAAGGTCCGTCGAAGAAGGACGCGGCCGTATGGTCGGGGCGAACCCGGCAGAACAAGCTCGTGCACTTCGTGCCGGACGAAACGACGCGCGCGGGTGCGTTGGTCGAGGTCCGCGTCGTCAGCGCGGCGCCGCACTTCCTGCGTGCCGACCTCACCGCGCACGTCAAGCCCGCGCCGCGGCGGCGGGTTCGTATCCCGGTCGCGGTGGTGTGAGCTGACCCGCCACCTCGCAATCGTCGGGCCGACCGCGTCGGGCAAGTCGGCGGTCGCGCTCGAAGTAGCCGCGACGCTCGGCGATGTCGAGATCGTCTCGCTCGACTCGATGCAGGTGTACCGGGGCATGGACATCGGTACCGCCAAACCGTCTCGGGCCGATCGGGCGTCGGTGCCGCATCATCTCGTCGACGTCGCCGACCCGTCCGACGAATGGTCGGTCCGCGAGACCCAGCACGCGGCGCGTGCCGCGATCGACGACATCGAAGCGCGCGGCCGGCGCGCGCTGCTCGTCGGGGGGACGGGCCTCTATGTTCGAGCGGTCGTCGACCGCCTGAGCGTCCCGCCGCGCGACATGGACGTACGGGCGGCGCTCGACCACGAGACCGCGACCGACACCGGCCTGGCGCTCGCGTACGCGCGGCTCGTCGCGGCGGATCCGGTCGCGGCATCGCGCATCGAGCCCGGGAACGCGCGCCGGATCGTGCGGGCGCTCGAGGTCATGGAGACCACCGGCCGGCCGTTCTCGTCGTTCGGGTCCGGGCTCGCGGAGTACGGACCGCCGGCGTTCGACATCGGTCTCGTCGGTGTGTGGCTGCCCCGGGCCGAGCTCGGTAGGCGGATCACCGACCGGTTCGCGGCAATGCGCGCCGACGGCCTGGAATCCGAGGTCCGGGCCCTCACCGCGGCCGGAACGCTCTCGCGCACCGCGGCGCAGGCCATTGGCTACAAGGAGCTGCTCGCCCATTTCGACGGTGAGATACCGACCCTCGCCGAGGCCTTCGAGCTCGCCGTGAGCCGCACCCGCCGGTTCGCCCGCCGCCAGCGGGTCTGGTTCCGCCGCGATCCCCGCATCCGCTGGGTCGGGACCGCTCGAAATCCGCAGGACGTCGTTGGTGTTGTACTGGCACTCTGGGAGACACGAGTCGCGACCGTCGCGGCGGAGAGCTCATGACCTCACTCCATCTCGCCAAGCTGCAGGCCACCGGCAACGACTTCCTCGTCCGGCTCGCGCTCGACGATGCCACGCTTCCGCTCGCGCCCGAGACCGTCGCCCGGCTCTGCGATCGCCACCTCGGCATCGGCGCCGACGGTCTCATCACGATCGGGCCGGGCGATGCGGGCCCCGGTGTCGACTGCACCATGCGGCTGCAGAACGCCGATGGAAGCGACGCGGAGATGAGCGGCAACGGCATTCGTTGCCTCGCTTGGGTCACGGCGCGCGCCGGGCTCGGCACCGAGCGCGAGCTCGTGGTCGACACGGCGGCCGGTCGGCGCGTGGTGTCGCTGACTCGAGACGGCTCCGGCACAGTCGTCGCCGCCGACGTCGACATGGGGGCGGTCACTCTCGGCGACGAGGACATCGAGATCACGATCGACGGAGTCGAGTACTGGGGCGATGTCGCGAACGTCGGCAATCCGCACCTCGTGTGCTTCGTGATCGATCCCGCGCAGGTTCCCGTCGCACTGCACGGTCCCCGGATCGAGCTCGACGCCCGGTTCCCGCAGCGCACGAACGTCGAGTTCGTGCGCGTATTTCCGCCGGATCGCATCGACCTGCGCGTGTGGGAGCGCGGCGCGGGCGAGACCCTGTCGTGCGGCACGGGCGCCTGCGCGGCGGTGGCCGTCGCCCGCAACCGCGGCGTTGTCGACGACCACGTACGCGTGCACGTGCCGGGCGGCGAGCTCGACGTGAGACTCGGCGAGACGGCGCGCCTGGGCGGACCCGTAGAGCACGTGTTCGACGTCGATGTCGAGATCGCAGCCGATCGGTCCGTCAAGCAGATCTCGTGACCCAGTCGTCCCGCGCGCACCAGAGCCGGCAAGGTCGCCGGCTTACCGCGACCGAGGTCGATCTCGGTGTCGTTCGTCAACGCGCGCTGCTCGTCGGCACAACCTACGGAACGGCGACGATCGAAGAAGCGGAAGCATCGCTCGACGAGCTCGCGCTCCTGGCCGACACCGCGGGCGCGGAACCGGTGCACTCCGAGCTGCAGCGCCGGCGCACGCCGGATCCGGCCACCTACATCGGCAAGGGGAAGGCCGAAGAGCTGCGCGCAGTCGCCGAGGCGCTCGACATCGACGTCGTGATCTTCGACGACGAGCTCACCCCGGCCCAGCAACGCAATCTCGAGAAGATGTTCGCGGTCGACGTCGTCGATCGCGTCGCGCTCATCCTCGACATCTTCGCCCAGCACGCGACGAGCCAGGAAGGCGCGGTACAGGTCGAGCTCGCCCAGCTGCGTTACCGCCTTCCCCGCCTGCGCGGTCGCGGACTCCAACTCAGTCAACAGGGTGCGGGCATCGGTACGCGCGGTCCGGGTGAGACCCAACTCGAAGTCGACCGCCGGCGCCTGCTCCGGCGGATGCAGAAGCTCGAGCGCGACCTCGTGGGTCTGGCCGCCACGCGCGCGACCCAGCGCAAGGCACGCAAACGTCGTGACATTCCGCACGTGGCGCTCGTCGGTTACACGAACGCCGGAAAATCCACTTTGCTCAACCGGCTGACGCACGCGGGTGTGCTCGTACAGAACCAACTGTTCTCCACGCTCGATCCCACGGTTCGGCGCCTGCACCTCCCGGGCGGTGAGAGGGTGTTGCTCTCCGACACAGTCGGTTTCGTGCGTCGCCTGCCGCACCAGCTCGTCGAGGCGTTCCGGTCGACGCTCGAAGAGGTGGTCGACGCCGATCTCCTCGTGCACATGGTCGACGCCGGCGCGCCCGATGTCGACGCGCTCATCGACGCGGTGAACGCCGTGTTGCGCGAGATCGATGCCGACGACGTTCCCCGCCTGCTCGCGTGGAACAAGGCCGACCTCGTCGACCCCGACGAGCTCAAACTCCTCGTCGCCGCGTTTCCCGGTTCCGTCGCGATCTCGGCCGCGACCGGCGCGGGCATCCCGGAGCTTCTCACCGCCGTGGGCGACCGGTTGCGAGCGCTCGCTCGCATCAGCGAGTTCGTCGTTCCCTACGAGCGCGGCGACGTGTTGGCGGCGCTGCACCGCGCCGGCGAAGTGCTCGTGGAGGTCCACGGCGATCGCGCCACTCGTGTACGCGCGCGGCTCTCGGACGCGGACGCGGGCCGCTTCTCGGAGTACGCGAGCCTCCCCGATTAGTCTCGGTGCAGATGGCGGCCACCGGCGGTTTCGTCCCGCCCCCGTACCCGTACGAACGGCTCGACGCCCTGAAGCGGCTCGCCGATTCATTGCCGGGCGGTGTCGTCGACTGCTCGATCGGCACGCCGTGCGATCCGGTTCCCGACGTCGCGACCCGCGCCGCGGTCGAGGCGCTCGCGACCTCCAACGGGTATCCACCGTCGGCCGGTTCGGCCGCGCTGCGCAACGCGGCCGCGGGCTGGATCCGGCGCCGGTTCGGCGTGGCAGTCGAGAGCGAGCACGTGGGCGCGTGTGTGGGCACGAAGGAGCTCGTCGCCTCGTTGCCGCACCTGTTGCGATTGCGTTATCCGGAGCGCGACACCGTGCTGTATCCCGCGATCGCATACCCGAGCTACGAGATGGGCGCGGTGCTCGCCGGTTGCCGGGCGGTACCGGTCCCGCTCGACGCGCAGTGGCACCTCGACATCGATGCGATCGCCGATGCCGACGCGGCGCGCGCGCTGGTGCTGTGGATCAACGAGCCCGGCAACCCGTCGGCGTCGACCGCCGACGATGCGTACCTCGCTCGTGTCGCCGCCTGGGCGCGCGCCCGGGGCGTCATCGTCGCGAGCGACGAGTGCTACGCCGAGTTTGCCCCCGAGCCGGCCACGATCCTCGGGAGCGGGCTCGACGGCGTGCTCGCGATGCACAGCGTCTCGAAGCGTTCCAACCTCGCCGGGATGCGGGTCGGCTTCTACGCCGGGGATCCCGATCTCGTCACCTATCTCGTCGAGACCCGCAAGCACGCGGGCCTCATGGCGCCGACGATGGTGCAGGCGGCGGCCGCCGCTTCCCTCGCCGACGACGCCCATGTCGCGGTGCAGCGCGCGCGCTACGTCGAGCGGGGAGCGCTGGTGCGCGCCGCGCTCGAGCCGCACGGGCTGGTGCACGACGGCGGCGCCGCCGCGTTCTACCTGTGGATGCGCACCGCCGACGGCGCCGACGACGGCTGGGAGATCGCGGCCCGGCTTGCGCACGAAGCGGGCCTGCTCGTCTCACCCGGAGATCTGTACGGTGCGCTCGGCGCCGACCACGTGCGGATCGCGCTGGTACAACCGCGCGACCGCCTCGAGCTCGCCCTCGATCGCCTCGTCCAAGCCCGAGCCTGAACCAACGAAGAGGGAGCGCAGTGGATCACGCGAAGCAGGTCACGCAGTTGTTCGAGGCCGGAGACGAATGGCGCGACGTCATGGCGCTCGCGGAGGCGCGTGAGGTGGTCGGTGAGGTCATCGGCATGCTCGACCGCGGCGAGGTTCGGGTTGCACAGGTCGTCGACGGTGACGTCGTCGTCAACGAGTCGGCCAAGCACGCGATCCTCATGTGGTTCCGCGTCCAGGACATGCGCGTGATCGAGGCCGGCCCGTTCGAGTACGTCGACAAGCTCCCGCTGAAGCGGGGATACGAAGCAGCGGGCGTGCGCGTAGTTCCCGGCGCGTCGGCCCGATTC
>DASYJT010000276.1:0-2508 GCA_035996165.1 Acidimicrobiia bacterium | reverse complement strand
TGGAACGCCGACACCTCGATGAACAAGAGCCCGACCATCCGGCGCACCATCATCTCGAGCGAAAGATCGATATCGGGGAAGCGCCGCATCGCCTCCGCGTTGCGGCGCACTTCTTCCGGCGTCGGCGCCTTGCCGTCGGCGGGCACGATCCCCATGCGCACGAGCATCGTCTGCGTCATGTCCTCGGAGACGGGATTCTCGAATGCGATGTCGCGGGAGGCGAACCACATCTGCTTGTGTCCCGCCTCATCTTCCCAACCGGCCTCGTCGCGCGCGTGCGCTTCGAAGAGACCGCTCTGCAGATGCGCGACCGCCGTGCCGTCGATGCTCTCCACGAAGTGGCGCTGCATGTCCTCGACGGAGACGGCGCGGATGAGCGAGCCGAACCCTTCGACCGTGCCGATGCGCGTCAGTGCGCTGATCGTCGGTTCGGGAACACCTTGGCGCAGGAGGAACTTCGTCTGCGCGACGTTCGGGAACACCTCGGGCCACAGCTCGATCGGCGCGTCGAGGATCTCGGTGCCGAACTGTTCGCGATGCGACTGCTGCCACGCCTTCGTCGCAGGCACCCGGTTCTTCGTTCGGGGCGACACGTAGCGTCCGTCGTCGGTGAAACCTCCGTGGCAACGGACCCCGCCCGCGATGAGCGGCTCCGCCACGGAATCGTTCGCCAGCAACTCGGGCTCGGACCATCTCAGCTGAAGGTTGCTCACGCCGGACAGTGTAAACGCTAGAGTTACACCCGTGGCAAGCGCGCTCTCGACCCGCCGGAGCCCGGCCCGGCGCTTGGCCGTTCTGCAGGCGGCGGCCGAGGCGTTCGCGCACGGGGGGTACGCCGCAACGTCGATGGACGAGATCGCCGCGACTGCCGGGATCACGAAGTTGATCGTCTATCGCCACTTCCAGGCGAAGGAGACGCTGTACCGGGCGGTGCTCGAGCAGGTGTTCGACCGCCAGGTCGAGCTCTTCCTGGCCAACATCGCGCAAGGGCTGGAGGCCGAGGGCAGCACCCGCGCCCTGCTCGAGGTCGCGCGGGAATGGCCCGACGGATTCCGTCTCCTGTGGCGCCACGCGGCGAGGGAGCCGCAGTTCGGCGAGTACGCGCTGTCGTTACGCGACGTTGCCGTCAATGCCGCGCGCGACGTCGTCACTCCTCTCGTCGCGGCCGAGGTCGCGGAATGGGCCGCGCAGACGCTGTTCGACCACCTTGTCGATGCCGTCCTCGACTGGCTCGACCACGGCGCCGCCGCGCACGACGAAGTCTTCGTCGCGTTGGAGACCGCGGCTATCCGCGCGACCGTCGCGGCATGGGCCACCACCTCGTCGCGGCGCAGCGCGAGTTAGACGGCGGGCGCGACTTCGGGAACGAGAAGGCCGGACCGCGCGTCGACGTCGGCGAGTTGTTCACTCGACATCACCGCGCGGAGCGAGGTGATCGCGACTTCCAGCTGGTCGAGGTCGGGCGTCCGCGTGGTCAGCTTCTGCAACAACAACCCGGGGCGCATCAACGCGCGCACCACGGCGTGGTCCATGTTCTTCGCCGACAAGCGGATCAGCTCGTAGCTGAGGCCGGCGATCAAGGGAACGAGCACGACCCGAGAGCCCAGCACGACGAGCAGGTTGGGCCGCGGGATCACCGAGTACACGAGGATCGCCACGACCATCACCGTCAGGAGGAAGTTCGTGCCGCAGCGCACGTGCGCGGTCGAGAACTGCTGCGCCGTCTGCGGTGTGAGCTCGACGCCGTTCTCGTACGCGGCGATCGCCTTGTGCTCGGCGCCGTGGTATTGGAAGACGCGCCGGATGTCGCGCAGTCGCGAGATCACGAGGAGGTAACCGACGAACAAACCGAGGCGGGCGATGCCCTCGACGACCGGGAACGAGCCGTGGAAGCGGTGGCTCAGCGACCTACCGGCCAGCGCGGGCAACAGGATGAACAGGGCGCTGAACGCGATCGCGGCGAACGCCACCGTCCAGCCCATGACCTTCTCGGAGACCTGCTCATCGGGCGGCACCTGCTGGTTGGCCGACCAGGTGAGCGCGCGGTAACCGAGCCCGAGCGATTCGCCGAGGCCCATCACACCGCGCAGGACCGGAATCTTGCGGTAGCGCTCGGCCCAACCCGGCACGTCGCGCACGTCGACCTTGATCGTGCCGTCGGGATCGCGCACGGCCACGGCCCACGTGGTCGCGCCGCGCATCATCACGCCTTCGAGCACCGCCTGGCCGCCCATGTAGCGGGGCTCGGTGCGAGACATCCGGCGCTACGGCTTCTTGGTCTTGGCCTTCGCGGCCCGGCGCTGGAAGCGCTCGACCCGGCCGCCGGTGTCGACGAGCTTTTGCTTCCCCGTGTAGAAGGGGTGGCACTCCGAGCACAGCTCGGCGCGCAGCTCGGATGCGGTCGAGCGGGTCACGAACTCGTTCCCGCAGGAACAGTGGACCCGGCATTCGACGTATTCGGGATGGATGTCGGTCTTCATGATGTCGTCCAGTCTAGGGGCCGAAACC
>DASYJT010000275.1:0-6592 GCA_035996165.1 Acidimicrobiia bacterium | reverse complement strand
GCATCAAACACATGCCGGTGAAGTACCCGCCGGGGGAGCGCGTCTGCCCGGTCGCGCATTGAGCGCGCATCGGTTCCGCTTCGGCGTCGAGCTCCACGGTCCGCTCGAGGGCCGCACGTGGTCCGACACGGTCCGCGAGCTGGAGGCGCTCGGCTACTCGACGCTGTTCGTACCCGACCATTTCGACGAGGGGCTCGGCCCGATCGCGGCGATGACCGCGGCGGCGGTGCTCACTACCACGATCAAGGTCGGGGCGCTCGTATTCGACTGCGACTACCGCCACCCGGCGGTGCTCGCGCGCGAGCTCGCGTCGATCGACGTCTTGTCGGAGGGCCGGCTCGAGGTGGGTGTGGGCGCGGGCTGGAAGAAGCTCGACTACGACCGCTCCGGGATCCCCATGGACGCGCCCAAGGTGCGCGTCGACCGGATGATCGAGCACACGAAGATCCTGAAGGCGTTGTTCGTCGACGAGGAGCCGGTCTCGTTCGAGGGCGAGCACTACCGCATCACCGACCTGCCGGGCACACCGCGCCCGCACAAGCCGGGCGGCCCGCCGTTCATCATCGGCGGCGGTCAGCCGCGCGTGCTGCGGTTCGCGGGCCAGGTGGCCGACATCGTCGGTGTCAACGCCTCGATCCACTCGGGCGAGGTCGATACCGAAGCGGCGCACGACGCGATGCCGGAACGCATCGACCAGAAGGTCGGTTGGCTGCGCGAAGGCGCGGGCGCGCGCTTCGACGACATCGAGATCAACGCGTGGCTTGCGGCGGCCGAGGTCACCGACGACACCGCGGGCATGGCCGAGCTCATGGGTCAGCTCTTCAGCGCCGACCCGAAGGACGTGCTGGCGTCGCCGCTCACGCTCATCGGCTCCATCTCGGAGTGCGCCGATCGACTGCGCGAACGCCGCGAGCGTTGGGGTTACAGCTACAGCGTGATTCCCGGCGACAAGGCGCGCGATTTCGCCCCGCTCGTCGCCGACCTCACCGGGAAGTAGGAGCCGGCGGTGCAGATCTCGTGTGCGTTCCCGCCGGGCCCGCGCGTGGTGGATCACATCGTCGAGGCCGAGCGACTCGGCTACGAGCGCGCGTGGCTCTTCGACTCGCCTGCTCTCTACGGCGACATCTGGGTGATCGCCGCGTTGGCGGCCGAGCGCACATCACGCATCGGGCTCGGGCCCGCGGTGCTCGTACCCAACCTCCGACACCCGCTGACGCAGGCGAGCGCGATCGCCACCCTGGAACAACTCGCGCCCGGTCGGATCGCCGTCGCGATCGGCACCGGCTTCACGGGTCGGATGGCGATGGGGCAAAAGGCGCTCACATGGGCCTGGACGCGTCGCTACATCGAGCAACTGCAGGCGTTGCTCCGCGGCGAGAAGGTCGAGGTCGACGGTGCGATCGTGCAGATGCTGCACGGCCCCGACTTCGCCCCACCGTTCCCGATCTCCACGCCGATCGTCATCGCCGCGAACGGACCGAAGGGCCTCGCGGTCGCACACGACCTCGGCGACGGCGTGATGACGATCGGTTCGGGCGATCCCGAATTCGACTGGTGTTCGGTTCTCGCGTTCGGAACCGTGCTCGACCCGGGAGAGAGTCCCGGTTCGGAGCGTGCGCTCGCGGCGGCCGGACCCGGGCTCACCGTCGTGTACCACGCGATGTACGAAGGCGATCCGGCGTCGGTCGAGGCGCTGCCGGGTGGGGTCGAATGGCGCAAGGCGCTCGACGAGATACCCGAGGCGGAGCGGCATCTCGCGATTCACCATGAGCATCTGGTCACGGTGACCGATCGCGATCGTCCGTTGCTCGACGGCGACCTCTTGAAGGCGTTCACCTGGACCGGCGAAGCCGCCGAGGTGAGGCCGCGGATCGACGCGCTGAGCGACGCCGGCGCGACCGAGATCCTCTACGCGCCGATGGGTCCCGACATCGGGCGCGAGCTGCGAACGTTCATGGAGATGGCGACCGCGTAGCGGCGAAGCCACCCCCAGTCCGCGAGAATCGTGAAGTGCCCGAGATCCCACCGCTACCCGACGCGACGATCCTCTTGGTCGAGGTCGGCTCTACAGCACACGGCACCGGACTGCCCGGCGGCGAAGACCACGATGAGCTCGGCGTCGTGCTCGAATCGCCGACGGAGGCTCTCGGACTGACGGAGCCCGGGTTCCGTTCGGTGATGCAGCGAACACAGCCGGAGGGATCACGATCGGGACCGGGCGATACGGACCGCACCCTCTACTCCTTACGACGATTCTTACGGCTCGCCGTCTCCGGCAACCCGTCGATCATGATGTCGATCTGGGCGCCGGTGCTCCATGCAACCCCTGAAGGCCACGAACTGCGCGCGCTCGGTGAGGGCTTCGTCGGCCGGCACGTCATCGGGCGCTACAGGGGATACATGCAGTCGCAAGCGCAGCGGCTGCTCGGCGTGCGAGGTGGCGGGCACGGCAGACGAGGTGGTGGCGGGCGCGAAGAACTCATTGCCGAGCACGGGTACGACACGAAGTACGCGATGCACTGCGCCCGGCTCGGATTTCAGTGTCTCGAACTCTTGGACACGAAGCGACTCGAGCTGCCGATCGAAGGCGAAGCCGCGGAGTGGCTGCGCGCGGTTCGCCGGGGCGATGTGCCGTTCGACGATTGGTGGTCGCGCGTTCTCGATCTCGACACGCAGCTCGAGGCTCGCGCGTCCGACGAGTCCATTCCACTTGGGCCCGACCGAGATCGCGTCGAAGCATGGTCCGTCGCGGCGCACCTGCAGTACTGGTCAAGGCTTGGCTGACACTTACGCCGTACCGTCGCGAGCACGTTCGCCGCGGTTCACGCGTGCGAAGGGTGAACTCGCTCGGCTCTTGTCGAGTCACAGGGCGTTGGCTTCTTTGAAGCGGTCGCCGCCGTCGTCTTCGTTAGTGAATTCGGCCCGCGGGTCGAGTCGGGGTGGCTTGGTCGCGGTCCTGGTGGATCAGATTCGGATAAGCCCAGATCAGCCCGAGGGACGAACGAGCAGTGGGTTGTCGAAGTCGGTGTTGTCGATGATCACGTCGACGAAGGAGCGTGGATCGACTTCGTTCATGTACAGAAGCTCGCCGACCAGATAACGGTCACGGTGAAGTTCTTCAGCCGCGGCTGCGTCGCCATCCAACTCCGCGTCGCGCTCGATGCCCCGACGGACCGAGAGCTCGGTGTCGATTTCCACCCAGATCCGGAGATCCCAGTACGAATTGATCTCGGGCCTGTACGCGAACACGCCGTCGACGACGAGCACGCCGTTCCGAGGCATCTCGGACTTCACCGCTGAATGATCCACCTGGGTGAGCGGATCGATGCTGCACAGCGCCAGAATCCCGTTGCCGGCGCGCGACGACGGATCCAACAGCAACCTGCAAGCGGCTTCGCGATCGAACGCGTTTCGGTAGTAGCCCTCTCCCGACAGCCGATCGTAGAGGTGCCTCTCTCTCCACGGTCGTTTGAAGTCGTCGAGAGATGCTCTCAGCACGGGGCGCCCACGGCGACGGAGACCGTCTGCCAGCTCATGACCGAGGCACGTCTTGCCCGCCGCGGTCAAACCATCGATCGCGATTCGCAGCCGATGATCGCCGAGCGCGTCGACCATTTCGACGAGCCGTTCGAGCAGCCGAGCTCTGTCGGGGCCGGCGGACGGGGGCATCGGCTGTCGCCACGTCGAGACGGAGAACGTGATCTCTTGCTCACTCATGATTGCAACGGCTGATCGAACTACACCCTTGGCGCGGCGGGATCGATCGGGACACTCGCCGATTGTTTCACCGAACCTGGGTCATTCGTCGCCGTCTCCGGCGTGGCGACCGAGGCGGCGACTCGCGTCAGTGGTTGTTGCCGCCCCAGTTGCCGTTCCCGTTCCCGTTCCCGTTTCCGTTGTGCTTGACGGGCTTCTGCTTCTTCGGTGCGGGATCGGGCTTCGGCTTCGGTTGGGGCGTGTGGTGCTGGCCCTGATTCGGCCACTGGCCGTTTCCGCCCTGGCCCTGGTTGGGCCACTGGCCGTTTCCGCCCTGACCGTTTCCACCCTGGCCCTGATTCGGCCACTGGCCGTTGCCTCCCTGACCGTTGCCCTGACCGTTTCCGCCCTGACCGTTGTTGGGCGGCGGCTTGGGCTTGGGCTTCGGCTTGGGTTTCGGCGTAGGCGCCGGTTTCGGGGTCTTCGAACCGTTGGGAACCGGCTTCGGCTTGGGCTTGGGCTTCGGCTTCGGGGTCGGGCTCTTCGTGCCGCCGGCGGCGGGCTTCTTCGCCGGACCCGGCGCGCGCTTGGGTTTGGTGACGCCCTTCACCGCGCCGGGCTTGGCCGTTCCCGTTCCCGTGCCCGTGCCGGACGGCGTTCCGCTTCGCCCGGGGCCGGCTTGGTTGCCGGTGTCGTTGCCTGTCGTCGCGTTCGATACGTTCGAGCCCGAGCCGGGTTGCGACGAGCCCGCACCGTCGGCCGGGGCGCTGGTCGGGTGCGCGGGGTGCGCGGAGTGGTTAGACCCGGCGCTCGAGGCGCCCGGCAGCTTCAGTCCCGCGGTGCCGAGCGTCGTGGCGATGACGGCCTGCACCGGCTGCGGGAGCGCGTGGGCGGCCGCGAGGCCGGTCGACATGGGAATCAGACCCGCGAACGAGCCGACCGCGATCCGCATCGACGCGGCTCTGATCGCGGAAGGCGTCGGCACCTTCGTCTCGTTGGGCAGGAGCGCCGCGAGTAGCGCCGCGATCTCGTCCTCTCGTCCGACGGGCGCGCCGTGGCCGCACAGCGCGGCGAGGAGGTCGGACGACTCCGTCGGCGCGATCACGGGCGTATACGGAGGAGTGCCCATCGCACCGGTCAACCGCACCCCGAGCCAGTCGATCGTCGATTCGTCGTCGAGCATGAGTAGTCGAGCGACATCGTCGGCCGGCAGCGCGGGACTGAACAGGTACCCCTGCATCTCGTCGCACCCGTGCGCCACGAGGAATCGCGCCTGATCGACCGACTCCACACCCTCGGCGACGACATTGAGGTGCAACGCACGCGCGAGTCCGATGATCGCCTCGATGATGGGCGCGTCGTCTTGGACCTTGCGCACGTGCGAGACGAACGACTGATCGACCTTCAAGCTGTCGATCGGCATGTCGGCGAGATAGCTCAGCCCCGAAAAGCCCGTACCGAAGTCGTCGATCGAGCACGCCACTCCGAGGTCGCGCAATTCTTCGAGCGTTCCCGTGCTGCGCGCGAGATCGCGCATGAACACCGACTCGGTGATCTCGAGCTCCAGCAGGTGCGGCGGGATGTCGTGGCGCTCGAGAATCCGCGCCACCTTGTCGACGAGCGACGTGTCGGAGAGCTGCCGGGCCGAGAGGTTGACCGCGACCGGGCGCGGCGCGATGCCGGCGTTGAGCCAACGGCGAAGATCGGCACAGGCCTGGTCGATCGCCCAGTCGCCGAGTGAGACGATCAGGCCGGTCTCCTCCGCGATCGGGATGAAGACGCCCGGCATGACCATGCCGATCTGGGTGTGGGGCCACCGGGCGAGCGCCTCGAGGCCGACGACCGCGCCGGTTCGGACGTCGACCTGGGGCTGGTAGTACAGCTCGAGTCGCTCGTTTTCGATTGCGTGCCGCAGTCCGGACTCGACCGAGAGGCGCGCCTGCGCGCGCGTGGAAAGGTCGGCGGTGAAGAACTCGAACGAGTTCCGCCCGCCTGCCTTCGCCCGGTACATCGCGCTGTCGGCGTGCTTCAACAGCGTGTCGGCGTCCTCTCCATCGTCCGGGAAGAGGGCGATGCCGATGCTCGTGGTCGTGTGCAACTCGCGTCCGCCCGCGACGAATGCCGTCGCGAACTGCTCGACGATCTTCCGGGCAACGCGCGCGGCGTCCTCGGCTTCGTTCACGTCGTGCAAGAGCACCGTGAACTCGTCGCCACCCATGCGGGCGATGGTGTCGGTCTGGCGAATCGTTTCCGACAGGCGCCGCGCGACGGCCCGCAGCAACTGGTTTCCGACCTCGTGGCCGAGGCTGTCGTTGATCGACTTGAACCGATCGAGATCGAGGAACATGACGGCAAGCCCGTCACCCGAGCGCTGCGCACGCGCGAGCTCCACCTCGACGCGGTCGAGGAACAACACCCTGTTCGGCAAGCCGGTGAGGGGGTCGTGTTGCGCTCGGTACTCGGCGCGAGCCCGATCGCGAACCTGACGCACGAGATACACGGCCAGCAAGCCGGGAACGACGGCGGAGCCGGCCAGCACAGCTGTCAGTCCCCGGAACTCGTGCCGGCCGCCGAGGACGACCAGCGTCAGGGGAGCAACCGCCGTCGCGGCGATGCACAACAGGAGTTGGCCCGGTCCGAAGCGGGTGGCGCGCGGGGGCGCCGGTTCGAAGTTCTTGCGCAGCGACGGATGGAGGGCTGCCGCACCCCACAGGCAATATGCCCAAAGCACGATGCCGAGGGACGGGCTCCGGTCGAGCGCGGAACCGCTGAGTCGCGCGCCGGCGTAGATCGCGTTGGCGGCCAGCAGGCACACGAACGCGGCGAGCAGGTACCGGTATGCGTTGATGTGCTGGCTCGTGAGGAAGACGAGCCGGAGCAGGATCCACCCCGCGAC
>DASYJT010000274.1:0-1949 GCA_035996165.1 Acidimicrobiia bacterium | reverse complement strand
CGCGCCCGCCACCGCGCCGATCATCGCGCTTGTGAGCGATCCCATGAGGTGCGTCGTGGTCGAGTCGCCCGTCAGCGGCGAAGCCTGGTTCGCATTCGGGTCGTATTTCGTGAGCTGCGTGACGTCGGACTGGACCTGGTTGGCCGCGTCGATCGCCGCCTGCACCTTGTCGGCGATCGCCGCGTCGTCACGGTTGACCGTGACGGTCACGAGCTCGGTGCTCTTCTGCTTGAGGCTGACGGTCACGCCCGGGAGCAGACCCTTCACCGTGTTCGTGCTCGACGTGACGGTGTACGAACCCGGACCGGATCCGACCGTCACGTGCGCGTCGGCGGCGTCGGTCAGAGTGAGGAAGCCACCGACGTTGTCGTTGAACGCGGACGCGTCGATGTTCTCGCCGTTGTTCGCGCCGGCAGTGTTCGAGGTGAGTTGCAGCCGATATGTGTTGAGCCCGACCTGCACCGCCGTCGCGGTCACGCCCGCGCCGGCGGCATTGATGTTCCCGACGACGGTCGCGAGGCTGCCGTCGCCGGTGCTCACGTTCTTGCCGGTGATCGTGCCCGTCTGCAGGCCGCCCGCGAGTACCGCGGTGATGGTGCCCACGGCCGCGTTGAGCGTGATGCTCTGACCTTCGTCGAGACTCGAGAACGTCTGGTTGGCCCCGCCGTCGACGCTCAACACACCGTCGGTGCCGGTCAGCGCGGCGCCGTCGGTCGACAGCGACAACGCGCCGAGCGCATTGCCGCCCGTCACCTTCAGCGTGGCCTGAGTTCCGGAGCGGGTCGTCGCGAGCGAGAGCGTCCCGGAGCCGACCAGCGATGCGGTTATGGGTGCGCCCGCGGAGGTGGCCGCGTCCTGCACCGCCTGGGCGAGCTGGGTCGCGGTGTACGTGCCGTGCGCGAGGGTGAGCGTGGTCGGCGCGCCGTTGATGTCGATCTGGAGGGAGTCGTTCGTACCGTCGATGAGCGTCGATCCCGCCAGCGCCGATCCGCCCGTCTTCGTCGCCGCGCTCGACGCCTGCGACACCGTGATCGTGTGGGCACCCAATGCCAGCGGGTCGTCGGATTTGAGGGTCGAGAAGCCGAGGGCCGAGCCCCCCGCCGCGACGAACAGCGAGGCGTGCGCGGCAACCGCCGTTGTGGTGCTGGTGATCGTGTTGGTCGAACGGACGCTGCCCGCACTTGCGAGCTGGTCGACCGTGAACGACAGCGCTCCGGTGAAGGTTCCGCTACCGGCGACGACGCCGGCAATGGTCTCGTTCGACGACGACGCCGCCAGCGAGTTCCACGCCGCCGGCCGCGCCAGCGAGAGCGCGGCGGTACTGAGCGTCGCGAGGTCGCTGCGGATCAACGAGTAGCTCTGCAGCGCGATGGACGCGCGCGTCGCCTGGTTCTTGATGGGATTCTCGAGCGCGCGCTCGGCGTCGACGAGCGCCTTGATGATGGCGTTCGTATCGAGCCCGGTCGCCAACCCGCCGATCGACTGCGAGCCGGCGCCGTTCGTCGTCTGCGTCAGGCTCGACGTGTCGACCGTGGTCGGTGTTGTCGTCGTCGGAGTGGTCGACGTCGAGCTTCCGATCGATGTCACTACGGGTCACCGCCTTTGGTGCTTGCCCCTCGCGGCAACGCCGGGTTACCGGCGTTCCCGCGAAGGGTGGGGGAGTTGCCTCCCCCACGCCTCCAAGTGTTCCTTCGGCCCTCAGGGCCTGAGAACTGATCGGCTGCTTTACCCGTTACTGGAGCAACCGCAGAATGCTGTTCGGAGCCGAGTTCGCCTGGGCGAGCATGGCCGTACCAGCCTGCAGAAGAATCTGGTTCTTCGTGAAGTTGACCATTTCGGCCGCCATGTCGGTGTCACGGATGCGGCTCTCCGAAGCGGAGAGGTTTTCCGTGGTGACCTGCAGGTTCGCAATCGTCGACTGGAACCGGTTCTGGTCCGCACCGAGTTGA
>DASYJT010000273.1:0-5185 GCA_035996165.1 Acidimicrobiia bacterium | reverse complement strand
ACGAACGAGTGACGCGCACCGGTAATACCTGGCTGCTCGAATGGTCGGGCGACAACACCAACTGGAACACGCTCACCTCGTTCACCTACGCGATGACGCTGAACAAGGTCGGCGCGTTCGCCGGGAACTCAGCCTCGGTCGGTTCGCCGCCCGCCTGGTCGGCGTTGCTCGACACCTTCGACAACACTGCTGCGCCGGCCGCGCCCGACGACTTCGTGAGCCCGGTCATCACCGGTATCTCGGCTTCGGCTTCCGCCTCGTCGGCGACCGTGCAATGGACGACCGACGAGCCGGCGACCTCGAAGATCGACTACGGATCCGACGCTAACTACGGCCTTACCGTGCAGGACCCGTCGCTCGTCGCCACCCACTCGCAGTCGTTCGTCGTCACTTGCGGCACGACCACGCACTACCGCGTCGTGTCCGCCGACATCCACGGGAACACGACGACCGGCACTGATCGCACCGTCGCCGGGCAGGCGTGCGCGCCCGGTATTCAGAGCGACGCGTTCGGCGGGCCGACGTTGAATCCGGCGTGGACGCTCGTCAACCCGACCGGCGATGTGCCGGCACCGGTGATGACGGGCACCGAAGCTCGTATCGACATCCCGGGCGGCGCCGATCACGACCTCTGGACCGGCGCGATCAAGGCCCCGATGCTGGTGCAGACCGCGCCGAACACCGACTTCCAGATCGAGACGAAGTGGACGAGTGGCGTTACGCAGGCCAGCCAGCTCGAGGGCATGGTCGTTCGAGCGAACGCGACGAACCTCATCCGCTTCGACGTGTTCCAGGAGTCGCCCACCACGCGCAAGGCGTTCGTCGCCACGTTCGTGAACGGCGTCGCGACCGCGCGTGCGAATGTCGCGACCACCGTGACCGGACCGATCTATCAACGGGTGACGCGTACGGGCTCGTCGTGGACGTACCAGATCTCCGGCAACGGTGGTAGCTGGACGACGATCGCCACGTTCAACTTCGCGCTGACCGTCACCGGCGTCGGCGTGTTCGCGGGCAACCACGCGGCGACCGTTGCGAGCACTCCGGCGTTCTCGGCGGTGCTCGACTACTTCAACAACAATGCGAACCCGCTGCCCGACGACACGCCCACCCCGACGGCGATCAAGAACGACGACTTCCAGTCGATCGACGCCTCGAAGTGGACGTTCGTGAACCCCCGGGGCGACGCCACGATCGCAGCTTCGGGCGGCAACGCGGTCATCAGCCTGCCGGGCGGCTCCGGCCACGATCACGACGCCTACAAGGGCACGTTGACCGTGCCGCGCCTCGAGCAGCACATCGCCAACGCCAACTTCGAGACCGAGCTGAAGTTCGCGTCGAACAAGTCGTTGTCGAATGCCAGCCAGACCGAGGGCCTCCTCGTGCGCGAGTCGGACTCGAAGTGGGTGCGCTTCGACACCGTCACGGCGATCGACCACACCGAGGTCTATTCGGCAACGTGGGACGGGACGAACTACATCGAGCGCGCCCGCACCATCATCAAGGGCAACAGTCCCGACTTCTACGTGCGGGTCCGGCGCACGAACGACACATGGGTCTACTCGTACAGCTACGACCAGTTGCATTGGTCGCCGGTGACGTTCTTCAACTTCGCGCTGGCCGTCGATACGGTCGGACCGTTCTTCGGGAACGTTCCGGCGAACGGGAACTTTGCGAGCACGCCCGCGTTCGTCGGCAAGGTCGACTACATGGTCAACCGGCTCAACCCGCCGGCGACCGAGGACGGCGTGGCGTTCCCGCCCGCGTCGGGGAACCCGACGATCAACGTCTGGTACGGCGACACGCAGACGTTCGGCCAGCTCGGCAAGCCGCAGCAGTGGGTCGACATCCTGGGCGACGTCGCCGACTACGACGGCATGGGGACACTGACCTACAGCCTCAACGGCGGGCCGGCCCAGGGCATGACGATGGGCGAGAACCAGTCGCGCCTCTCGTCGCCGGGCGACTTCGATGCCGAGATCGACTACGCCTCGCTGAACCCGGGCGCCAACACGCTCGTCATCACCGCAACCGACGCGCTCGGCAACGTCTCGACGCACACGGTGACGATCAACAACGCGTGGACCGGTCAGGCGTGGCCGAAGCCGTACACGATCGATTGGTCGTCGGTCGCGAAGATCTCCGATGCCGCCCAGATCATCGCCGGGCAGTGGACGAAGTCCGGCAACTCCATCCGCACGGCATCGACCGGCTACGACCGCACCATCGCGATCGGCGACCAGGGTTGGAGCGCGTACGACGCGACCGTGCAGTTGACGGTCAACTCGCTCGATCCGCACGAGAACGGCGTCGGTCTGATCGCGGGATGGAGAGGCACCACGGCCGACAACTACGGCGTGCCGTCGGGCGAGCAACCGCGGGTGGGTCACCCATTCCCGGCGCTGGGTTGGTACAGCCTCGAAGTCGGCCGTAAGCAACGGCTCAACATCTACCGGAACTTCGCGCCCACGTACGAGCAGCGTCTGATCGAGGACCCGACGTTCGTGCTGTCGCCCGGAGTGCCGTACAACCTGAAGATGGAAGTGCTGCCGACCGGGCCGACGACCGCCCAGTACTCGATCAAGATCTGGGAGGTCGGTACCACCGAACCGGCGGCGTGGCGCCTCACCGCGGTCAGCGCTCGTCAGGACGGTTCGCTGGTGCTCGGTGCGCACCGCTCCGACGTGACCTTCGGTGGAGTGACCGTGACGCCGATCAGCGGTATCGACTCGACCCCGCCGGTGATCTCGAACATCACGACGAATATCGTCGCAACCGGTGCGAATGTCGGCTGGACGACCGACGAGGCCTCGACGACCACCGTCGAGTACGGCCCGACCGTCGCCTACGGGAGCACCGTCACCAGCGCGTCGCTGGTAACGACCCACTCGATCCTGGCGGCGGCCGCGTGCGGCACGCTGATCCACTACCGGGTGAGCTCGGCCGACGCCTCGAACAACACGGCGACGAGTCCCGACGGCACGTTCACAACAGGTGTGTGCCCGACGATCCAGAGCGACAACTTCACCGCCGCGACGTTGAATCCGTTCTGGACGTTCGTCAACCCCGTCGGCGACGTGCCGGCGCCGGTGATGACGGGCACGGAGATGGAGCTCGACCTGCCGGCCGGTACCGCGCACGACCTCTACACGGGTGCGATCAACGCGCCGATGATCGTGCAGGCCGCACCGAACTCCAACTTCCAGATCTCGCAGAAGTGGGACAACGGCGTGACCGGCTACGCGCAGGCGCAGGGGATCGTCGTCCGCCAGGACGCCAACAACTTCATCCGGTTCGACGTGTACTCGGTCGACGGGAGTGGCACGACGCACGCGTTCGTGGCGACGTTCACGAACGGGGTCGCCACCCAGGTCGCCAATACCACGACCACCGCGACCAATCCCATCTACCAGCGGGTGACGAGAAGCGCCAACGTCTGGACCTATGAAGTGTCGGCGAACGGGTCGACCTGGACGACGCTCGCGTCGTTCACCTTCGTGATGGCGGTCACCCAGGTCGGTGCCTTTGCCAGCAACAATGGCACCACGGCCTCGAATGCTCCGGCGTTCGCGGCGAAGCTGGACTACTTCTGGAACACGGCGCAGCCCCTTCCCTGAGCACCGACGACTCGAGCGACCCGAGCAACGAAGGTCTGAGCACCTCCGGGATGCGACTCCGCATCCTGTGGGTGCTCAGCGTCGATCCGACCCGCCCGCCCGACGGGCAGGTGACGTACAGCCTCGCTCTCATCCGGGCGGTCGCCGCGGCGGGTGTCGACGTGACGGTGGTCCATCTCGGGTCGCGCGCTCCGTCGGAGCCCGACGACTCGAACGTGGTCTGGCGGCCGGCGGCTAGCGCAAACCGGAACCGGATCGCGAGCGTCGTTTCGCCGCTTCCCGCGATGGCGTTCACCGCCGGCTCGCCCGCATTCCGCGCCGCGCTGCTCGCCGAGCTCGGCCGGCCGTGGGATGCAGTGGTCGTCGATCACGTCCAGTCCGGCTGGGCGATGAAGCAACTCGCGGCGCGCATCGATCCCGCAACGATGCTGGTCCACGTGAGTCACAACGACGAGCGCGCCGTCCGCGGCAACGTGGCGGCCGGGACATCGACGAACCTCGCGTCGCGGCTGGTGCTGGAGCTCGACGCCCGCAAGGTCGGGGCACTCGAGGACCGCATCTTGCGTCGCGCCGATCTCGTCACCACGATCACCGACGCCGATGCTTCCTCGTTCGCGGCGCGGCGGAGTGGGTTGAACACCCTGGTCCTGGCGCCCGGCTACGCGGGCACCCGGGTCGAGGTGCGCGAGATCACCGCGGCCGTCCCGCGGCGCGCGGTCATCGCCGGCAGCATGCTGTGGCGGGTCAAGCAGTTCGACCTGCTCGCGCTGCTGCGTGTCGCCGACCCCCGATTCGCCGCCGAGGGCGCGGAGATCGTGGTGATCGGTGAAGCGCCGCCCGACTTCGCGGCCGAGGTCAGGAGCTTCACGACCGCGACGAAGTTGGTCGGGAGGGTCGACTCGTTCGAGGACGCCTTCGCGCAGGCCCGCCTCGCGCTGGTATCGGAACCGCACGGCGGTGGCTTCAAGCTGAAGACGCTCGACTACGTGTTCCACCGGGTCCCGATGCTTGTCCAGGCCGGTTCCGTGAGCGGGCTGCCGCTGCGCGACAGGCAGGGCATGCTCGAGTTCTCCGGCCTGGAGGCGCTCGTCGACGGTGCGATCGGAGTCCTCGACGACATCGAGACGTTGAACCGCCTCCAGAACGAGGCCTTCGCGCAGTGCGAAGCCGCCTTCGCTTGGTCGCAGCGGGGCGCGCAGCTGCGGGACGCGATTACGGCCGCCCGCGGAGGTCGAACGTAGGCGCAAGGCGGCAATCGAATGTCCGCACCGATGAGGTGCGGGTTGCCGACCGGACTACTCCCGACGGATGTCGAGCCGTACCGGTGCGGCTTAGTAGGCGCCGCGGCGGAAGAGCACGACCGGGACGGTCTTGGCCACGATCGCCAGGTCGGTGAGCAGCGACCAGTTGTCGACGTAGTAGAGGTCGTGGCGGACGTAGTCGTCGAACGACGAGGTGCTCCGGCCGTTGACCTGCCACATACCCGTGATGCCGGGCTTGACCCGAAGGCGGCTCCGGAGGTCTTCGTTCCACTCGAGGGCTTCGCTCGGCAACGCGGGCCGGGGGCC
>DASYJT010000272.1:0-4398 GCA_035996165.1 Acidimicrobiia bacterium | reverse complement strand
GTTGGTGCCCACGGACGAGTTTGAGCAGCGTCGGCGTCGAGTACGTGTCGACGAGGCCGGTCGTGATGGTTACGTCACGCGTCCAGAGGTCTTCGAGGTGCAGTGTGGCCGGCTCGCCGTGCACGCCGATGTTCGCGACGCGTCCTCCGGGCCGTATGAGTTGCGTCGCGAGCTCGAAGGTGGCGGGTACGCCGACCGCTTCGATGGCCACGTCGGCACCCAACCCTTCCGAGAGTGCCTGCACAGCAGCCAACGGATCTTCGCGGCCGTTGTTGACGGTGACGTCGGCACCGAAGGCCTTCGCGGCTTCGAGGCGGATGTCGGCCTGGTCGATCGCGACAATGTGGCTCGGGCTGTAGAGCCGAGATCCCATGATCGCCGACAAGCCGATGGGTCCGCAGCCCACAACGGCGACGACGTCGCCGGGTTGGACATGACCGTTGAGAACGCCGACTTCGTAGCCGGTCGGCAGGATGTCCGCGAGCATCAGCAACTCTTCGTCGGGCACACCCGCCGGCGCGGGATATGTCGACGTGTCCGCGAACGGCACTCGCACGTACTCCGCTTGCGTGCCGTCAATCGTGTTGCCGAGGATCCATCCGCCACCACCGAGGCACTGCCCGTATCGACCCTCTCGACAGAACCGGCACGCGCCGCACGCAGTCACGCACGACACGAGTACGCGATCGCCCACCTCGACGGTCTTGACGGCCGCACCGACGGATTCGACCGTGCCGACTGCCTCATGGCCGAGGATGCGTCCGTCGGTGATTGCCGGGAGATCGCCTTTGAGGATGTGGAGATCGGTGCCGCAGATGGTGGTGGCGTCAACGCGCACGACGGCGTCGGTGGCATCCCGAACATCGGGCTTGGCAACCTCTTCCCAGGCCTTGTTTCCGGGACCGTGGTACACGAGTGCCTTCATGATGGACTCCTCAGCATCGTGGAGAGCGGGGTTGTTATCGGAGCCAGCTGTGCGACCGCACGAATGCGAGTGCGGACCAACGGCGGCTGATCATGCCGACGCTCAGTGCGGCGAACGCGCCGATGGCGACGAGCGCCATGAAGCTGACGATGTGATCATCGACGATCGGGTTGGTCGAAGCGGTTGGTTGACCACCGGCCAACTTGGCGAACGGCCAGCTCGCTACGTACATCATGAGCAACAGCGTGCAGCCCGAAATCGCCGCGGGCCGCAAGGCAACGCCGAGTATCAATGCGACGCCGACCCCGAGGAGCCCGAGCATGAACAGCCAGTCGACCGCGGTCACGCCGGCCAGCGAGTGGAACGTTCCTTGCAACGGTCCGACATTCACGCCCGACAGGAAGCCCGTGGTCGGCGAGCCGCCGTGGATCCAGGCCTTCGCACTGGCCGTGTGGTAGCCGAGTCCGAACGTCTTGTCGAGGAACGCCCACAAGAACTCGAAGCCAATCGCGAGACGTAAGCCGAACAGGCCGATCCTTGCGACGCGCGCGCTCATCGGCGTCACGGCCGGTGTCTGCTCACCCGTGGTCGGCTCGGCGTGCTCGGTCGTTCGCTCGAGCATCGGCGGCAACGCAACGGAGATCTGCGGTTCGAGAGTCGTGGTCATTGCATCTCCTCAGTGGTGAAGACTTCGAAGCGAGTCCTGTTCCTGAAGTGTCGCCCTCGCCCGCACAGCCGAACGAGGGCCGAAGGTCCCTTCCTCGAGGGACCGGGTCCCGATCCTGCGGCGACGGACATGAAATGCGTACTCGCACCATTCGCCGCTCAGTGCTCCAAGGCCTTGTCGATGACGCGCCCGGTCACCAGCTCGCAGAAGAGACGCACGCAGCGATCGTGTTCGTCGACTGGGGAGTGCTCGGGGGTCGAGAGTGCGTCGTTGCGGTGCCCGGTTGTGAGCACAGTTGCTCGGCCCGTCACCATCACGCTCCAGCCGCGGCCGGTCTCCGTGTCGTAGGCGTCGACCTCGAATGCCAGCACGTCACCGTTGGTGGCCGTGCGGAGCTTGGTTCCCGCGCCCGTTCGGAACACGATCACTCCGTCGTCGTAGACGTAGTGCACCGGAACGATAAGCGGCAGACCGCCGTTCGTGATCCCAACGCGCCCGAGGGTGTGGCAACCTAAGAGCCGGCGGCACTCCGCCTCTGACAGCGATTCGGTCACGCCGCCGATCGATTGAAGCGCATCGGATTCAGCCACATCTCTAGTCTCGGCCCCGCCCTCCACGATCGGGCAGGGCCGAAAGACCACTCCTTTTACGACTTCGGGGCATCACGCCGGGGAGGATCTTGCGCATTGCTCGACGATCCCGACCAAGCACCGCACGCGGGTTCCAATCTGACCAACACCGCCCTGCGGAGCGCCGTGGATGCCGCTCCGGACGGCATCATCGTCGTCGACGAGGCCGGCACGATGCTGTTCGTCAACCCGATGACCGAGCGCCTCTTCGAGTACGACCGGAATCAGCTCATCGGCACGTCGGTCGACCTCTTGGTGCCCGACGCGCTGCGCAAGCACCATGCGACGCGCCGCGCTGCGTACGTCGAGCTTCCGCTCACTCGCCCCATGGGTGTGGGCCTCGAGCTGCGCGGTCGGCGACGTTCGGGTACGGAGTTCCCGGTGGAGATCAGCCTGAGCGCGATGCGGAGCGGCGACCACGTGCTGGTGATCGCGATCGTGCGGGACATCACGGAGCGCCATGTTGCCGACGAAGAGTTGGCCCGCGCTCGCGCCGACCTCGCCCGGGTCGACGATCGCGAGCGCATCGCCCGCGACCTGCACGACACGGTGATCCAACGGCTCTTCGCGGTTGGCCTCTCGCTGCAGGGTGCCGTGAGTCGGGCGATCGGAGATCCGGCGATCGAGCGCATGCGGCAAGCAATCGACGATATCGACGACACCATCCGCGATATCCGATCGGCGATCTTTGCGCTCCACACCCGACGACCCGGTAGCGCGAGCCTGCGTGACGACGTGCTCGCAATCGCCGAGGAAGCGGCAAGGCCGCTCGGCTTTGCGCCCGCCATCGCGTTCGACGGCCCCGTCGACAGCGCGGCCAGCGACGCGATGCAAGAACACCTTTCAGCCACGCTGCGCGAAGCGCTGAGCAACGTCGCCAAGCACGCGAACGCGACGAGGGCCACCGTCGACGTGACGATCGAAGCGACCGATCTCGTCCTGCGCGTGGTCGACAACGGCGTCGGTATCGGCGAGACAGCCGGTTCCGGGGACGGCCTCGCGAACATGCGTGAACGGGCCGAAGCACTTGGCGGCCGATGCGACGTCAAATCACGGAGCGCGGGTGGCACGATCCTGGAGTGGCGTGTCCCGGTCGACAGAGGCACCGGCTCGACCTAGGTCAGGCCGTGACCTCAGCTCGGTTCGGTTCGCGGTGACCGTGCGCCGGGATACGCCGACCGGTGAGCATTCGCGGTCGCAGGCGCAACCACGTCGACTTCGGGCCCGGGCACCACGGGCCGAGCGGAAGCCGCACCAACCCTGCGAGCTCGGCCTCGTTGACGACTTCCTCGGCATTCCCCGTCGCGAGAACGCTCCAGCCGGTGTGGTACACGCTGTCGACACCGTCACACTCGAATGCCACCGGACCACGACGGGCGCCGTACAACTTCGTTCCGGCGTCGGTTCGAAAGACGATCGCCTCACCGTCGAGTGCAAAGTTCACCGGGAACACGAACGGACGGCCGTCGACGCTCACGATGGCGATGCGGCCGATGGCGCTGTGCACGAGCAACGCCAGGCACTCGTCGCGGTCGAGTATCTCGAGTCCCGTGCGGGGATCGATCTCCGTGCGCATACCCCTAGCGTCGCTCGATGCCGGCGACCGGGCCAGGGACCTACGTCACGAATCTCGCGAGCCGTCCGGCCCGCGCTTCGGCGGCAGCTTGGCCGCGAAGACAGCCGCTTCCGTGCGTCGCTCCATGCCCAGTTTCGACAGCAGGTTCGACACGTAGTTCTTGACCGTCTTCTCGGCCAGGAAGAGTCGCGCGCCGATCTGGCGATTCGTCATTCCCTCCGCGATGAGATCGAGGATCTTGCGCTCCTGCTCCGTCAAACGTGCGAGCCGTTCGTCTTCCTCGGGCCCCTTGCGGAGGCGTTCGAGCACACGGGCGGTCACGTTGGGATCGAGCAAGGACTGACCCTGCGCGACCCGCCTTACCGCGTCGACGAGGTCGGTGCCCTTGATTTGCTTCAGGCGATATCCGGCCGCGCCCGCCATGATCGAGTCGAACAGGGCCTCGTCATCGGCGAACGAGGTAAGAATCAAGCACCGGATCGACTCGTCGCGCGAGCGAACCTCGCGACAGACCTCAACGCCGTTGCCATCGGGCAGTCGCATATCGACCACGGCAACATCGGGCTTCAGTGCGGGGATCCGGGTCATCCCTTCGTCGGCG
>DASYJT010000271.1:0-4683 GCA_035996165.1 Acidimicrobiia bacterium | reverse complement strand
TGCCACGCTTCGGGACCGGCGAGGACGTCGAGCACGGCCACGAGGTGCGCGCGCCTCGTCTTGCTCAGGTCGTGCAGCTCGGGCGCGAACATCCGCTCGAGGTCGGCACGCGAGAGGGCGTGGGCCTCGCGCACGATCCGGGCCAGCGTCGGGGAGAGCTCCGCGTGGAGTCGGGTCGCACGCCCGATCGCCCCGGTCTGCGCGTACAGGCGGGTGCGCTGCAATACCAGTGCGTGCGCCCGCTCGGCCACGGCGCCGGTCGCCGGCGCCGGGGCGAGCATCGGAGCGATGCGGGTGAAGTGGCGCTGGGCGGCGACACAGAAGAGGTCCTCGAGATCGTCGAAGTGGACGTACACCGAACGCACGGAGACGGATGCTCCGGCGGCGATCTCGCGGGCGGTCGGCCTCAGCTCACCGGCGGCGAGCAGGTCGAGGAGCGCGTCGGCGATGGCATTGCGGGTCTTGGTGGATCGCGCCGACCGACCATCGGGCGACAGCGGCGTGACCGCGTCCACCTCCACCGACTCGGCCCCGTTCACGAAGGCGCAATGTACGGAGGGTGCACTGGCTGTGCAAGATGCCTGGATATTCGCCGTACGGGTTGCGGAACCGTCGGTATCTTGGGCCCAATGCCGCACCCGGACGTCTCGTTCGAACGCGCGCGCCTGGATTTCGCCCAATCGTGCCTCGAGGCGATGCGCGCCCGGACGGCGGCCAAGGTCGCGAACGACGACATCCTCGCCGCGAACGAAGCGGACACCGAAGCGGTGCGCTGGCATCTGCAGCGCCGGCTCGCGTCGTTCGACGACGATGCCGCCGCCCTGTGCTTCGGTCGCATCGACGAGGAGACGGGCGAAGTTTGGTACGTGGGTCGGCGTCACATCGAAGACGGTGACGCCACACCCGTGGTCGTCGACTGGCGGGCCGGGGTGGCCACGCCTTTCTACCGGGCCACGCTCGCCGACCCGTTCGGGCTGCGGGGACGACGGCGCTTCGTGTTCAACGGACGCGACCTCGCCGACGTGTTCGAGGAGGACTTCACCGACCCGGACTCGCTCGCGGGTTCCGGTGGAGTGCCCGATCCGCTCCTCGCCGAGCTCGGCCGGGCCCGCACCGGCCAGATGCGCGACATCGTCGCGACGATCCAGGCCGAACAGGACGCGATCATCCGCGCTCCGATCGAGACGTGCCTGGTGGTGCAGGGCGGTCCGGGCACCGGCAAGACGGCTGTCGGGCTGCACCGCGCCGCGTTCTTGATGTACGAGCACCGAGATCGGCTGGTTCGCGAAGGCGTGCTCGTCGTCGGGCCGAACCCGGTGTTCCTGCGCTACATCTCCCAGGTCCTCCCGTCGCTCGGAGAGACCTCGGCCACCCAGACGACCGTCGACGGTCTGCTCTCGCTGCGATTCCGTATCGTCGCCGAGGATCCGCTCGCGGTCGCCGCGGTCAAGGGCGACGCGCGGCTCGCGGAGGTGATCGCCCACGGCGCGGCCGATGCGATCCGGATCCCCGACGAGGGCGTGACGGTGCGCTTCCGCACGCGCGAATTCACCCTCGCACCCGACGACGTGCGCGCGTTGGTCGCCGACGCCCGCCGCCGCGACGCGCCGTTCGCGACCCAACGCGAGCGGTTTCGCCAGTCGCTCGTGCGGCGCGCGTACGACCGCTACACCGGGGGAGTCGCGATCGAGCTCGACGAGCACGACTTCGGAGTCGCGCTGCTCGCCGACGCGCAGTCGCGCAAGGCCATCGACGGTTGTTGGCGCAGCGTGAGCCCGGTCGCGCTGGTGCGAAGCCTGCTGACCCAGCGCGGTTTGCTCGCGCGCGCGGCCGACGGTGTGCTCGACGACGAGGAGCAACACGCGATCCTGCGCCGGAAGCCGAAGTCGGGCGACGCGTGGACCGCTGACGACCTGCCGCTCATCGACGAGGCGGAAGCGTTCGTGAAGGGTGGCGGGCGGCGCTACGGGCACGTCGTCGTCGACGAGGCTCAGGACCTCTCGCCGATGCAACTACGGATGATCGCGCGTCGTGCGCACCGTCACTCGATGACAGTGCTCGGCGATCTCGCGCAGGCGACCGGCCCCGCCTCGCCCGCGACGTGGGAAGCAACCCTCGAGCACCTCGGGCGTCCCGCGAACGCGCAGCCGGCCGAGCTGACGATGGGCTACCGCCTCCCCGGAGCGTTTCTCGCGCTCGCCAATCGCTTGTTGGCCACCGCCGCTCCTGGGGTCGCCGCGTCGAGGTCGGTACGCGCCGACGGCGACCCGCCCGACGTGCACGCGCTGGATCCTGAAGAGCTCGTCTCCACAATCGCCGAGCATGCACTCGCGCTCGCGAAGGAGTTCGGCACGGTCGCCGTCATCGCGGCCGACGGTCGGGTCGAGGCGTTGCGGCGCGCCATCGAGGACCGCGGCGTCGTGCTCGCGGAACCGGGTGAGGTCTCGCCGGATCGTCCCTTGGTGGTGTTGTCGGCCCGGCTCGCGAAGGGTCTCGAGTTCGACGCCGTGATCGTGGCGGAGCCGGCCGAGATCGCCGCGCTCGAACCCCACGGCGTACGCCTCCTCTTCGTCGCGCTCACCCGCGCGGTGCAACACCTCGCGCTTGCGCACGCACTCCCGCTCCCCGAGGTGCTGGACGATCCCGACGCGTAGGCTGACGGCCGATGCCTGATCCGGCTCCCGTCAACATCACGACCCGCAGCGGCCACGTCCGCGTCGTGGCGTCGGAGGGGGCCGAGCTCTCGGTCGACGGCGGCACGATCGGGCTCGTCGACGACGGCAGCATCCGCATACGGCGCGCGCCCTCGGCGTCGACGATCGAGGTGCAGTGCGCGCCGGGCACCGACGTCACGGTGGGCACGGTCTCGGGAAAGGTCGACCTCCTCGGCGCGCTCGGCACCGTGCGGGTGGCGACGGTGAGCGGGCGGATCCGGGTGCTCGAGGCCGACCGGATCGACGTCCGCACGAAGTCGGGCAAGATCGAGATCGGAACGTGCGCGGGTGCGTGCCGGATCATGACGAAGAGCTCTTCGGTGCATGTGGGTAGCGCGGATCGGGCAACGGTCGCCGCGGTCTCCGGCATCGTGCTCCTCGAGAGGGTGCGGGGCGCCGACGTGAAGACCGTGAGCGGCAAGGTGCTCATCGGTTCGTCGGGCGGCGAGCGGGTGTCGGTGCACACGGTCTCGGGCAAGGTCGAGATCCGCGTGCCGGCCGCGACGAATCCGTCGACCCGGCTGCGTTCGCTGAGTGGGCACGTCCAGTGCGATCTCGTCGCGGGGAACGACTTCGAGATCGCCGTGAGCAGCGTGAGCGGCGCGATCCGTTTGTCGAGCGCCTGATGACCGATCACGGGGCGATCGTCTTCACCGACATCGTCGGTTTCACGGCGCTCACCGACATGCACGGTGACGACGTCGCGCTCGCCCTGCTGGAGCGTCAGGAGCAAATGGTGCGCGCCGCGCTGCCCGACGCCGCGCGGGTCGTGAAGGAGCTCGGCGACGGTTTGCTGCTCTGGTTCGACGACCCGTGCGCCGCCATCGTCACGTGCCTGCGACTGCAGCGCGAGTTCGAAGCGGTGAACGACGCGGCCGAAAGCGTGCCCTTGTGGGTGCGCATGGGCGTGCACTGGGGCAATCCGCGGCGCCGCGGCGACGACATCGTCGGGCGTGACGTGAACCTCGCCGCCCGCATCGTCGACCTGGCCGGACCGGGCGAGGTGTTGTGCTCCGAAACAACCGCGGACGAGATCGGTGAGCGCCCGGGAGTCGGGTTCGAGCCGCTCGGGCCGGTCTTCGTGCGCGGCATCTCGGAGCCGGTACCGATCGTTCGGGTGCTCGCCGCGGGCGCGGGCGACGGCGCCGACCTCGGTGACGCGGAATGGACTACAGGTACATCTTCTCGGTGATCGTCGGCGGTGGTTCGCCGGGCGCCCGGTTGGGTGATTCCGGACCCGTGTACCGGGGAGCCGCGTGGCCGGGCGCGTGTGACGACACGGCGAGGCGCCGCGGCCACACGATCGCACCGACGACGATGACGAGTCCGGCGCCGACCAGTGCGATCGCCGACGGCAGCACGCGGTTCCCGTAGACGCGTAAGAGCGCGGCGGCGATCTGCGGCGCGTCGCCCGATGCGTGCGCGAGCACCCGCGGGAACGCGACGAACACGACCAACGGCGTGACCGCGAGGAACGCGGTCCGGCGGCCGACGCGCGAGATCGTGCGCCGGTCGTGATGCATCAGGAGCGAGGCGGTTACGAGCAACAGCGCGGCGGCGACGGCGAGCACCGTGACGACGTCGGCCGTCGATCTCGGATCGTGCAGGTGCGGAAGATCGGCGGCCTTGATCTTCACCACGAGCGGTGGAACACGCGCGACCTCGGCGGCCAGCTTCGGATCCTTCGGGGCGAGCGCGTCGTGCACCGCGGCCGACACCGAGCGACCGTCGATCGTGAACGGCGCGGCTGTGCGCGTCGACGCGTCGCTCGTCATGAGCGCCTGGTGGATGGCGGCGATCGTGTCGGCGAACGCGCTCGTGACGCGCGGGTCGCGCACGGCGGCCGCGACGGCCGCCGCGGTACGCGGATCGTGGACCGCCCCGGGAACGCGCCGGTCGAGCTCCTGGGTCAGTTGGTCGGCGAGCCCGCGCCGCACGGCCGGTGCATCCAACAGTGCGTGCGCGGCGG
>DASYJT010000270.1:0-5417 GCA_035996165.1 Acidimicrobiia bacterium | reverse complement strand
CGTCGCTCCGACAACGGGCGTGCAGCAGATCGCCAACGGAGAGAACCTGTACCCGACGCCGTCGACTACATCAGCCGCCTGACCACCGGACGCGCGACGCATCAACCGAGTCCGCGTACAAAACTGCCGATCGGCGTGGTCGCGCTTCGGCGATTCCAGGTGTATGTCGGAGTCGCATGACCGTGCGAGACCGGGCACTATGCGTGCGTGGTCCGATCTTCATGACGCGGTTGGCAGCGCTCTTGGTCGCCGTTGCTTTGCTGGCGGTGGGTTGCGGTGGACAGCCGTTCCCGGAGGCCGCAAGTACCACCGCGCCACCGACGACTGGCGGCAACCCGACGACAACCTTGACGACGACCGTTCCACCGACCCTTGGTCCGGTCAACGAGTCGGATGCCGCGGCAGGGAACCAGGCCCTCTTCAATGAAAACCGCGCGCAGCTCGAAGCAGCCCTGCGAGCCCGGCCCGATCCGAAGCTCACGGGGTTCTCGTTCAACTTCGAGACAAACATGATCAGCGCCGCATTTCGATACGAACATCCCGCGCAGGAGAGCCGGTCCCGGTACGAGAGCTTCGCGTGGCTCGTGGGACAGACCCTGTCGGACACCTTCTGGTTCCCACAACTTGTCCAGTCACTTCAGACCCAACACATAAACGTCGCGTTTCTCCCGACGCTCCGCGTTCAACTCGACAGCGTCTCGTACCAGTGTCCGGCCGCGGTCGAGATCGCAGTAGCCGCACATCGCATCTCCCAGCACGACTGGTTGCAGAAATGCGCCGCCTAATCCAGCCTCGCCCCGACTCTCGACGCTGTCAGTAGCCAATGAACGCCGGCGTGAACGTCAGCGCCCGGTGAACTTCGCCTTGCCCGGGCCGTCCTTGAGGAACGACTGCACGCCGATGGTCGCGTCGTCGGTGGCGAACACCTCGACGAACGCATCGTGTTCGAGATCGATGGCCTCCGCCAACGGTCGGTCGAGACCGGCGTCGATCACGTTCTTCGCCAATCCGATCGCCACGACCGCGCCTTTGGCGAGCTCCGACGCCCAGTGCAGCGCGGTGTGCTCGACGTCGTCGGCAGGGCTGACCCGATCGACGAGGCCCATCGCGAGCGCCTCGTCGGCGCGCACCTGGCGGCCGCTCCAGATGATGTCCTTCGATCGGGCCGGGCCGACGAGACGCGTCAACCGCTGCGTTCCGCCCGCCCCCGGGATGATCCCGAGCAGGATTTCGGGCTGGCCGAGCCGCGCCGTCTCGCCCGCCACGCGGAAGTCGCACGCGCACGCGAGCTCGAGTCCGCCGCCGAGCGCGTAGCCCCGGATCGCGGCGATGACCGGCCGCGGAATCGCCGCGACCGCGTCGAACGCCTCGCGGAACGCGCTCGACACCGCGCGCGCCGCAGCTTGGTCTGCGAACTCCGAGATGTCGGCGCCCGCCGCGAAGGCCTTCTCGCTGCCCGCGATCACGACGGCCTTCACCGACGCGTCGGCGCCGATCCCGCGGGCGACATCGCGCAAGCGTTCGAGCAGCGCGCGCGACAACGGGTTCATCGATCCGTTGTTCAGACGCACCACGACGACGCCGTCGGGTTGGGGCTCGGTGAGTACGAGATCGTCGGCCATGGCCGGACCCTATTACCGCGTCACGCGTCCGAGCGCGGGAAGAGCACTTCCGCGGCGACCGGTACGAAACCGGCCGCGCCGAGCGCCCGCAGCGACGCCGCGTTGCCGGGCGCGACCTGACCCCACAACGGTTCGCCCGCGGGCACGAGTCCGGCCGCGGCCGCGGCCACCTTGCGGCCCAACCCGCGTCCCTGCGCGGCGGGCACGACCTCGAAGCCGAACTCCCAGCGATCGCAGACCCCGCGCCCGACGACGAGCACTGCGCAGTCGTCGTCGGCGACGAAGACCCGCATGTCGCGGCGATAGCGCGCCGCCCGGACGACTCGAGGATGGTCGTGACCGCCGACCTCGCGCAGCCACGCGCCCGGCCCCGAGCCGTCGCCGATCCGGCAGAACAACGCGTCGAACGTCGCCGGGGTCGACCCGAGCCGTTCGGCCAACCAGTTGAGCGCGACGGCCGACATCGGCGCCGACAGGTCGCCGGGTGGGCACTGGCGAGAGAACTCGTCCGGGTCGATCTCGGCCGCGAGCACGAAGTGGCCCGTGAAGCCGACGATCGCGTCGGCGAGGCCACCGGGCGACGGCACGACGTCGACCAGCCCGTCGACCGGTGGGAACCTGCCGTACGCGGCGTCGTCGAGGACCGTGCGCAACGGATGCGGGCTCACTCCGCGAGGAGCTCCTCCACCGCGGCGTACGGGTCGGAGGAACGATCCGCCACCTCGTCGACGATCGACTCGAAGCGCGGCCCGCTGCACACCTGCGCGGCGCGGTCCAACATCACGGCGCCGACCAACCCGCGCAACTCCTCGCTGAGTCGCGCCCGCCGCCGCGCCGTCGCGTCGCCGGTTGCCTCGAGGTGCGCGCGGTGCGCGGAGATCGCGTCGAACAGCTCGCCGACACCCTCGCCGGTGGTGGCGACCGTGCGCACGATGAGCGGTCGCCACGCGCGCCGGCCCGAGAGCTCGAGCATCCCCAGGAGGTCGCTCTGGGTCTCCGCCGCGCCCGGGCGGTCGGCCTTGTTCACCACGAAGATGTCGGCGATCTCCATGAGCCCGGCCTTCGCGGTCTGCACGGCGTCGCCCCACCCGGGATTCACCACCACGACCGTGGTGTCGGCGTGCCCCGCGATCTCGACCTCGTCCTGGCCGACACCGACGGTCTCGATCACTATCCACGCCTTGCCCACCGCGTCGAGCACGCGCACTGCCTGCGGGGTCGCGAGCGCCAGCCCACCGAGGTGCCCGCGCGTCGCCATCGAGCGAATGAAGACCCCGGCGTCGGTCGTGTGGCTCTGCATCCGGACGCGGTCACCGAGGATCGCGCCGCCGCTGAACGGGCTCGTCGGATCGACCGCGAGCACGCCGACCTCGCCACCGGTGGCGCGCAGCTTCCCGACGAGTTGGTCGGTCAGCGTCGACTTGCCGGCGCCCGGAGCTCCGGTGATGCCGATCGACCACGCATTGCCCGTGCGCGGGTGCAGCATCCGGATGGCGACCCGTGCACCGTCGCCGCCTCGTTCCACCAACGAGATGACCTTGGCGATCGAACGCCGGTCACCTTCGAGCGCGCGCTCGACGAGCGCGACCGTGGCGTCTCCCATGGAGCGCCGACGCTACTCGTCGGCAACGACCTCGGTGATGCCCGGGACGCGGTCCATGATGATCCGCTCGACGCCCGCCTTGAGCGTCATCATCGAGACCGGGCAGGTGCCGCACGCGCCGACGAGGGAGACGTGGACCACGTAGTCCTCGTCGATGCCGTTGAAGACGATGTCGCCACCGTCGCTCTGCAACGCGGGGCGGATCGCCTCGATCGCCTCGAGGACACCCGGCTCCATCTCGGCGACATCAAGCGCCATGAGTTCTCCCAATCAAGATCACAACGACGGGCTCGGACAAGAACTTGTCCGGGTCAACCGCTCCAGTATCGCGCTTGTTCCCCGAAGCCCCCGACCCGGGGGTCAGTCGTCGAGGCGTTCGACGTCGGCGCCCAGCGAGCGGAGCCGTCCGGCGAGGTCGGAGTAACCCCGCTCGATGTGCTCGCCGTCGTGCACCGTGGTCTCGCCGTCGGCGACCAGCCCGGCCAGGACGAGCGCGGCGCCCGCCCGGACGTCGGAGGCCTGTACGGGAGCTCCCGACAAGCGCTCGACGCCCCGCACGATGGCGTGGCGGCCCTCAGTCCGTACGTCGGCGCCCATGCGGGCGAGCTCGTCGACGAACTGGAACCGGCCGTCGTAGACGTTCTCGGTGACGATCGCGCTGCCCTCGGCGACCGTCATGATCGCGACGGCGAGGGGCATGAAGTCGGTCGCGAAACCGGGATGGGGCAGGGTGGCGACATCGACCGCCCGCAGCCGTTCGGGAGCGAGCGCCCACAGCCCGTCGGAGGTCGGCGAGATGCGCATGCCCATCTCGCACAACTTCATCGACACCATCTCGACGTGCTCCGAACGCACTCCGACGAGCTCGATCTCGCCGCCTGCGATGCCGCAGGCCATGAGCAGCGTCGCGGCCTCGACCCGGTCGGCCATGATCTCGCTGTCGACCGCCTGCAACTCCTCGACGCCCTCGATCTCGATCGTCGACGTGCCCGCGCCGAGCAGGTGCGCGCCCATGCGGTTGAGGAACGTGGCGAGCGCCGTTACCTCGGGCTCGCGCGCCGCGTTCTCGATGACGGTGGTGCCTTTGGCGAGCACTCCCGCGCACATGAGGTTCTCGGTCGCGCCGACGCTCGGGAACTCGAGGACGGTGCGCGCACCGTGCAGGAGCTCCGCGTGCGCGACCACGTAGCCGTGCGCGACTTCCACGTGGGCGCCCATCGCCTCGAGCCCGCGCAGGTGCATGTCGACCTTCCGGCTCCCGATGTTGTCACCGCCGGGCAGCGCGACACGCGCGTGCCCGCAACGCGCGAGCAGTGGTCCGAGCACGTTGAACGACGCACGCATCCGCGCGACGAGCTCGTAGGGGGCCTCCGGGTTCAGATCGCCGCTCGCATCGACGCGGACGACGTCGGGCGCGGGCTGGTCGACGATCGCGCCGGCCGCGCGGAGCAACTCGATCATCACGTCGAGGTCGCGGACCGGTGGCATGTTGCGCAACGTGGTGACGCCCGGCGCGAGCAATGCGGCGGCCATCTGCTTCAGGCCGGCGTTCTTGGTCGCGCCCGAAGGTTGCACGCGACCATTGAGCGGTCCGTTCGCCCGCACTCGGAATCGCGTCATAGCCGAAAAGGCTACTTACCGGAGTAGTCGGGTTGGCGTTGCTCGACGAAGGCCTGGATCGCCTCGCGCATGTCGTCCGACCGCAGGCACACCGCCTGGGCCTCGGCCTCGACGACGAGACCCTCCGCCACGGGAATCCGACCGGCCGCTTCCACGGCGCGTTTCGCGCCCTGCACCGCGAGCGGCGGCTGCGCGGCGATGACCGCGGCAAGCGCGCCCGCCTCGCCCTCGAGCTCACCGTCGTCGACGAGCCGCTCGCACAGACCGATGCGGTACGCCTCGTCGGCATCGATGCGGCCCGCGGTCCAGATCATTTCCTTGGCCTTGCCCGCACCAACGACGCGGGGCAGGCGTTGCGTGCCGCCGAGGTCGGGGAGGATGCCGTACTTGTGCTCGAGCAATCCGACGGACGCGCCGCGCGCGAACACGCGGATGTCGCACGCGAGCGCCATCTGCAGCCCGGCGCCGAGCGCGTAACCGCGCACTGCGGCGATCGTGGGATAGCGCGCCTCTTCCAACCACGAGTACGCCTCCTGCGTGCGCAGGATGCCGTCGACGGTGGGATCGGGGTG
>DASYJT010000269.1:0-13662 GCA_035996165.1 Acidimicrobiia bacterium | reverse complement strand
GTAGACCGACACACCGGCGCCGTCGCCGCCCGCCTCGCCCGCGTCCTCGTCGTCGGCCGCGCCGCTGCGGACCTTCTCGATGATCTCCTGCTTGTACGGCTGGTCGGCGAAGAGCGCGAGCGCATCGTCGTACGTGAGCTCCGACCGTTCGAAGCGCTGGTCGGACTTCACGATCGCCCGCATCTCGTCCTCGATGCGTCCGAGGTCGTCGTCGCTGAACGTCTGGCCGCCCGGCAGGTCGAAGTCGTAGTAGAAGCCGTCGGCGATCGCGGGACCGATCGCGACCTTCGCGCCCGGGAACAGGCGGGTCACGGCTTCGGCCATCACGTGCGCGGTCGAGTGGCGCAACACCTCGCGACCGTCGTTCGAGTCGGGCACCACGATCTGCAACGCGACGTCGTGCTCGAGGGGACGGCTGAGATCGACCCATGCGCCGTCGGCCTTCGCCGCGATCGCCGCCTTGGCGAGCCCCTTGCCGATCGAAGCCGCGACCTCGGCCGGCGTCGTCCCCGACGCGTACTCCCGATTGGAACCGTCCGGGAGCTTGACCGTGATCTGCTCGCTCATGTCGTCTCAATCGTCGGCGTCGGAGAGATGCGGAACGCATCGAGGCTACCAACGCCGACTTTCACGACTGCGCCAGTTTCAGCGGGTGCCTTCGGTGACCGGGCGCTCGAGGTCGACCCCGAGCAGTTGACCGAGCTCGCACAGAACGGTGCGTGCGTTGGGATCGTCGCCGCCGGAAAGTATTGCGCTCGCGAGGTCGTCGAGCGCGTCGAGCGCGTGCGGCGAGTCGAGGTCGTCGTCGATCGCGTCGCGCACCCGCTGTGCGAACGGGCCCGGATCGGGACCCGATTCCCTTTCCGCGGCGGCGAGCAGGCGATGCAGCAGCGCCGTGCCCTCTTCGAGATCGGTGGCGTACCACTCGAACCCGTGGCGGTAGTGGTGCCGCATGAGCGCGAGCCGGATCGCGCGCGGGTCGGCATGCGTCAGCAGCTTGTCGACGAACACGAGGTTGCCGAGTGACTTCGACATCTTCTCGCCCTCGTAGTTGACCATCGCGGAATGCAGCCAATGCGTGACGAAGGGCTTGCCCGTGAGGCTCTCGCTCTGCGCGATCTCGCACTCGTGGTGCGGGAAGATGAGATCGGTGCCGCCCCCGTGCAGATCGATCGTGGGGCCGTGCTCGTGCATCGCCATCGCCGAGCACTCGATGTGCCAACCGGGACGACCGACGCCGAACGGGGCGCGCCACGCGGGCTCGTCGGGCAGCGACGGCTGCCACAGCACGAAATCGAGCGGCTGCCGGCGGTGCGGATCGTCGGGGTTGCCGCCCCGCTCGCGCGCGAGGCGCAACATCTGGCTCTCGGGATAGTGCGAGAGCTCGCCGTAGCGGGGGAAGGTCGAGACATCGAAGTACGCGGTGCCGTGGGTGAGATACGCGTTGCCGGATTCGAGGAGTTGCCCGACGAGCTCGATGATGAGGTCGATCGACTCGGTGGCCCGCGGTTCGGCATCGGGCGCACGCATCTCGAGGGCGGCCATGTCGCTGTGGAACCGCGCCATCTCCGCCTCGGCCAACTCGAGGTACGGCACTCCGAGCTCGCGCGCCTTCGGCAGGATCGAGTCGTCGACGTCGGTGACGTTGCGGACGTACCTGACTGTGTGGCCGAGCTCTTCCAGCCGGCGGATCAGCAGGTCGTACGTGAGGTACGTCGCCGCGTGCCCGAGGTGCGTCGAGTCGTACGGGGTGATCCCGCACACGTACATGCTGACGGTCGGCGGCGGCTCGAACCGCACGACCGCGCGGCGCGCGGTGTCGTAGAGGCGCATGGTCACTGCCGAACCCTACTGCCCGTTACGAGACGGTCGAATCTCCCCTTAGAGAGACGAACTTCAGACAGGCGAACTTCAAACAGATGTGAGCCGCAGGCTCGCCCGCATCTTGTGCCGGATGTTCACGGTGAGCAGCACCGCGGCGAACGTCTCCATACCGACGGCGTTTCGCAACGAGCCGCCGTCGAGCGGTCGCAAGCGCGGGATGCTGCTCGTGATCTCCATCACGGTGGACTTGGCGTCGTCGTCGTCGCCGAGAACGATCACGTCACTCGACATCTCGTGGTCGATCTCGCCGAACTCGGCGGCGGGAACCAGATGGAAAGCGGTGCACACGCGCGAGCGCCACAACAGCGCTTGGATCTCGGCCGCGACCGAACCATGCGGCGGCAGAACCGCGTTGAACTCGTTGCCGTGCTTGACGAGGTTGTTCGCCATCGACACCACGATCTTGCCGGCGAGGCGATCGGCGTGCTCTTGGACGGTTGGGATCGCCGACTCGGCGTGCACCGCGAGGATGACGACGGGTGCGTCGCAGGCCCACGCGTTATCGCAGGCGATCAATCGACCGGCGACCCGGTCACCCCACTCCTTCTCCAGGTCATCGACTGCGGCCCGGGCCTTGTCGACCGCCCTCGACCCGAACAACACCTCGTGCCCGACGCTCGCGAGCCGGGCCGACAGGCCGCCACCCGCGGGCCCGGTTGCCCCCAAGATCCCAATACGCATCCGGAAATACTAGGTGTACGGGTCGCTCGCGCTCTCAGCCGATGCACTCGGCGCCGAAGAGGATGCGGAGCTCGGCGAAAAGTCCGTTGCGCGCATCGCAGCGGAAGTCGTCGCCGAGGCGAAGGTCGGTCTCCTTGTCGGGTCCGATCAGGGTCAGCAACACCGGACTGTCGCCGGGATTGGCCGCGAGGATCTCGCGCAATCGCTGGACCCGATCGTCGGTCAACGCACCGGCCTTGACCCGCAACTTCACGGGCGGTCCCTTGTCGGCGTGAACCTCGGGACGCGTGATCTCCATCGCCATCAGCTTCGGAGTGTCGTCGCGGCCGTCGACGCGCCCGCGCACCGTGACGATTGCGTCCGAGGTGAGCAGTTCCCCATAGGTCAGCATCGTCTTCGGGAAGACCATGACCTCGATCGCGGCGGCAAGGTCTTCGAGCACGAACGTGGCCATGAGGTCGCCGCGCTTGGTGTACTTGCGTTGGAGCGCGGTGACGACGCCGGCGACGGTGCGCATCGCGCCGTCGTCGAGCTCGTTCAGGTCGGCGATCGAGCACTCGACCAGTCGGCGCAGCGCGGCCTCGACCCCCATCAACGGGTGATCGCTCACGTACAGGCCGAGCATGTCCTTCTCGGCGCGCAGCCGCTCCGCCTTGTCGAACTCGACATCGGGGATCGCGAGCCGGTCGTCGAACACGGGCGAGTCGTCGGTGTCGGCGCCGCCGAGGTCGAACAGGCTCATCGTTCCGGCCTCGCGTTCGCGCCGGCGGCGCAGGCCCGCGTCGACAACCGCCTCGAAGACGTTGAGGAGTCCCTTGCGGGGGTGGCCGAGTGAGTCGAAGCCGCCACCGTTGATCAACGACTCGATCGTGCGCTTGTTGAGCACGCTCGTGTCGACCCGATCGCAGAAGTCGTGGAAGTCGGTGAAGGGCCCACCGCGCTCGCGCTCTTCGATCAGCTGCGCCGACACTCCCTCACCCACGTTGCGCACCGCCGAGAGGCCGAACCGGATGGCATGGCCCTCGCACGAGAAATCGCTGAACGACGCGTTCACGTCGGGGACGAGAACCGGAATGTCGCGCTGGCGGCACTCGCCGAGATACACCGCGGCCTTGTCGAGGTTGCTCTTGACGCTCGTCAGCAGCGCGGCGAGATACGGCACCGGATAGTTCGCCTTGAGCCACGCAGTTTGGTAGGTGATGAACCCGTAGCCGACGCTGTGCGACTTGTTGAACGAGTAGTCGGCGAACGGCTCGATCGTGGTGAAGTACTTCTCCGCGAAGGCTTCCGAGTGGCCGTTGCGCACGCAGCCCGCGACGAACTTGGAGCGCTCCTTCGTGAGCAGCTCACGGATCTTCTTGCCCGTCGCCTTGCGCAGGTTGTCGGCCTCTTCGAGCGTGTACCCGGCCAGCTTTTGGGACACGCGCATGAGTTGCTCTTGGTAGATCATCAGCCCGAACGTGGGCCCGAGGATCTCCTCGAGGTCGGGGTGGTCGTACACGACCTGGCGCCGACCGTTCTTGCGCTCCGCGTATTCCGTGTGCCAGTTCTGCGCCATCGGGCCCGGCCGGTAGAGCGCGATGACGGCGGCGACGTCTTCGAACGACGTGGGAGCGAGCGAGCGCAGCAACGACCGGAGCGGTCCGCCTTCGAGCTGGAACACGCCGATCGTGTCGGCCCGGCGCAACAACTCGAAGGTCTTCGGGTCGTCGAGCGGGACGTCGTCGATGTCGGGTCGGGTGCCGGTGGTGCGCTCGATCAGGTCGAGTGCGATCTCGATGACGTCGAGGTTGCGCAGCCCGAGGAAGTCCATCTTCAACAGACCGAGCTCTTCGACGCCGTGCATCTCGTACTGCGTGACCATCGGCGAGTCTTCGAGCGCCGTCCCCGGCTCCGGCTTGCGCTGGATCGGCAGGTACTCGGTGAGCGGCTCGCGGGTGATGACGACCGCAGCCGCGTGAATGCCGTCCTGGCGGCGGAGTCCTTCGAGACCCTTGGCGACGTCGACGACGCGCTTGGCGTCGGGATCGATGTCGTAGAGCGCGCGGAGGTCGGCGGCCATCTTGAAGCCGTCGGCGTACTTCTCGTTCGGGGTGAGGCACGCGTGCAGCGGCGTGTCGCGGCCCATGATCAGCGGCGGCATCAGCTTCGCGATCTTGTCGCCGACCGCGTACGGATAGCCGAGCACGCGCGCCGCGTCGCGCACGGCGGCCCGGGCCTTGATCGTCGAGAACGTGATGATCTGCGCGACGTGGTCGTGCCCGTACTTCTGCGCCGCGTACCTGATCATCTCGCCGCGGTAACGCGAGTCGAAGTCCATGTCGATGTCGGGCATCTGCTTGCGGCCGGGATTGAGGAAGCGCTCGAACAGGAGGTCGTACCGGATCGGGTCGATGTCGACGATGCGCAGGCAGTACGCGACACACGAGCCGGCCGCGCTCCCCCGCCCCGGACCGACCCGGATGTTGCGCGACTTCGCGTAGCGCACGAGGTCCCAGACGACGAGGAAGTACGCCGGGAACCCCATCGACTTGATGACGTCGAGCTCGAACTCGATGCGCTCGATCACATGCGGTGCGGGAGTGGTGCCGTAGCGGTCCTTCGCACCCTGCATCGTGAGCTCGCGCAGGTACGAATTCTCGTCGTGACCCTCCGGCACCGGGAACGCGGGCAGGATCGCCTGGCCGAATTCCAACTCGACGTCGGAGCGTTCGGCGACGAGCAGCGTGTTGTCGCACGCGTCGGGAACCTCGGCGAACAACGCGCGCATCTCGGCCGCGCTCTTGATGTAGAAGTCGTTGCCGTCGAACTTGAAGCGCTTGGGATCGCTCTGCAACGCGCCGGTCTGCACGCACAGCAACGCGTCGTGCGCCTCGGCGTCTTCTTTGTGCGTGTAATGACTGTCGTTCGTCGCGAGTAGTGGCGCACGCAGCTTGCGAGCGATCTCGAGCAACGGACGGATGACGCGCGCGTCGTCGGGGATCCCGTGGTCTTGCAGCTCGACGAAGAAGTGCTCGCGTCCGAAGATCGCCTGGAAGCGCGCCGCGGCTTCGAGCGCCGCGTCGGGCTCGTCCTTCAGGATCAACTGCGATACCAGCCCGCCCAGGCAACCGGTGGTGGCGCTGATGCCTTCGTGATGGCGCTCGAGCAGCTCCCAGTCGGAGCGCGGCTTGTAGTAGTAGCCGTCGAGGTACGCCGCGCTCGTGACCTTGATGAGGTTGCGGTATCCCTGGTTCGTCTCCGCGAGCATCGTGAGATGGAAGATCTCGTGCTCGGAACGCTTCGGGCGATCGAAGCGCGACGTGTTGGTGAAGTAGCCCTCCATGCCGAGCACGGGCTTGATGCCCGCCTCCCGCGCCGCTTCGTAGAGCGGGAGGACGCCGTACATGTTTCCGTGGTCGGTGATGCCGACCGCGGGCTGGCCGTCGGCGGCCGCGGCCGCCACCACCTCGCCGATCCGCGATGCACCGTCGAGCATCGAGTACTCGGTGTGCAGGTGCAGATGGACGAACGAATCGGTCAGGACTCCGCCTTTTGATTCGGCCTTTTGATTCGGCCTCTAAATTCGGCTCTGGATCGGCCTGATTGGGTTGTCAACAGGGGCTGTGGAAAGACCTGTGGACAGAGTTACAACATTGTGATTCTACGCGGGCCGACCGGAAAGTGCCAGAGCCGCAAGCAGCTCAGTTGCGCCCGCGGCCGTACCCGGCGACGAGCGGCACGAGCATCTCGTCGGGGGTGAGCGAGCCGTGAGCCGAACGCAGCGTCACCTCGTTCGGGAGGGCGGGATCGACGAACGCGATCGGATCGCGGGGCGCCAGGATGACGTCGCCGATTCGTCCGGGGATGGTCCCGGTGGCGCCCGTCCCGAGCAGTCCCTCGTCGAGCAGCTCGGCGCGCGACCAGACCCACGCGCGTGAGCCGAGCTCTTCGCGCGCGGCGGCGACAAGCTCGCGCGCGGCGCCTTTGCGCGCGTAGAGATAGCGGAACCGACCGTCGCCGGCCATCGCCACGGTCATCGGGATGAGGTCGGGTATCGCGACCCAAGATTCGCGTTCGAGATGCACTTGGCCGTGGTCGGCGGTGACGAGCAACGCGGCTCGTTCGGGCAGCGCATCGCGCAGCGCGCCGACGATCGCGTCGGCCGCGGCGAGCTCGCGCCGCCACACGGGCGCGTGCAGTCCGAACTCGTGCGCGATCGAGTCGACTCCGGGGTAGTACGCGTAGACGAGACGCTCGCCGGCTTTGATCTGCTGCGCGCAGTGCTCGACGAGCGCGGCGGTTGTGTGCCAGCCGACGAACTTCCCGCCGCGCAGGTGCGCTTCGGTGAAGCCCGTGCTGCGGAACTCGGTCTTCGTGACGACCGGTACCGACCGGCCGAGGAAGGCCGTGTGGCGTTGCACGTCGAACGGGTCGGGGGTGCGCCCACTGGAGGTCGACCACCGCAGGACGTTCAGCACCTCGTTGCCGACCATCATGCGGTAGCCGAGGATGCCGTGCTGGGCGGGCGCGAGCCCCGTGGCGATCGAGGTCAGCGCCGTCGAGGTGGTGGCGGGAAGGACCGTCGTGATCGCACCCCCATCCATGGCCGTGAGCTCGGGCAGGTCGGCGGCGTGCTCGCCCAGCGCGTTCCAGCCGAGCCCGTCGAGGACGAGAAGCACCACCGCGTCGGCTTCCCGCGCCGGCGCCGGGAGCCACGACGGGTCGGTGACACCCAACAGGGCGGGCACGAGTCCGGCGACGGATGCGCCGTCGAGCGCGGGCCGGACAGCTTCCTCCAAGGACATCCGGCGCAGCGTAGAACCTGAGAGGGCGACGCCCGGCCGTTCTCGTGCGCGACGATGGGGCCATGAGGATGTCGACGCGCGGCGATTACGCCGCCCGAGCGTTGTTGTCGCTCGCGCTGCACGGGACCGAACGTCCGACCTCCGTCAAGGAGATCGCCGAGCGGACCCACCTGCCCCAGCCGTATCTCGAGCAGATCCTGCTGTCGGTGAAGGGCGCCGGGCTGGTGCGCTCGAAGCGCGGGGTCGGCGGGGGTTACGTGCTCGCCCGCGCGCCCGAGGAGATCACCCTCGCCGACATCGTGTCGGCGGTCGAGGGCCCGCAGATCATCCTGGCCGAGCATCCCGACCACTGCGAGGGGCACTGCATCCTGCAAGAGGTTTGGGTCGGCGTCGACGACGAGTCGCGCCGCATCCTCGAGCGGGTCACGCTGTACGAGCTCGTCGAGCGCACGCGCGTCGGGCATCCCGGCGCGGTCTCCGACTCCGCCCGCTGATTCCGCGCCAGTCGCGGTTGGTCGCGGTCAGCTGCGGTACAGGGTCAGCGGCGTTGCTCGGCGAGTCGGTCGAGGACGACCTGAAGCTCCGCGGGTAAGGGCTCTTCGAGGCGCACGCGTTCACCCGTTGCCGGATGGTCGAAGCCCAACGTGCCCGCGTGCAGGAACGGGCGGCCGAGCGGGATCTGGTCGCGCGACCCGCCGTAGGTGCCGTCGCCGACGACCGGATGACCGATGGCCGCGAGGTGCACACGGATCTGATGGGTGCGACCGGTCTCGAGCTTGCACTCGAGCACGCTGCACACGGGCAGGTCGAAGGTATCGACGACCTTGTATTCGGTGCGCGCCTGCTTCCCCGCACTCCGCACCGCCATGCGCGTGCGACGCGCGCCGGATCGTCCGATCGGCGCGTCGATCAGACCGCGCGGCGACGACAAGTGGCCCCACACCAGGGCCCGATACACCCGCTCGACCGAACGGGCGGCGAGCTGCGCGACCAACGACTCGTACGCGCGCGCCGAGCGCGCGACTGCGAGCAAACCACTCGTATCGCGATCGAGGCGGTGCACGATCCCGGGGCGCAACGGGTCGCCGATCGACTCGATGCCCGGGAACCGCGCGAGCAGGCCGTTCACGAGCGTTCCGCTCGCGTGCCCGGCGCCCGGGTGCACAACCAGCCCGGCGGGCTTGGCGACCACCACGACGTCGTCGTCGACAAACCGCGCGTCTACCGCGACATCCGGCTCGGGTTCGGGCCGGAAGTCGGATTCGAGCGGCGGTTCCTCGAGCACCTCGAGGACGCTTCCTTCTTGCAGCCGATGGCTCTTGGCGACCACGCGCCCGTCGACCAGCACGCCGCCCGCGTCGATCAGTTGCTGCACCGCGGCGCGCGGCCAGCCGGTGAGGAACGCCACCGCGCGATCGACGCGGTCACCGTCGAGCGCCGCCGGGATCGTGAGCGGTTCCTCGATCATTGCGCCGGCGCGGCGGGCGCGAACAGCGTGCGGACGATCAGGAGGATCGCGCCCACGGTGATGCACGAGTCGGCGACGTTGAAGACCGGGAAGGAACCCACTGCGACGAAGTCGACGACGTGCCCGCGCAAGAAGCCGGGTGAGCGGACCAGCCGGTCGGCGAGGTTGCCGAGCGCGCCCCCGAGGACCAAGACGAGCCCGACGAGCGCCCAGCGGTCGGTGGCCTGGCGTACGGCGCGGGCCACGAACACCGCGATCACGATCGCGAAGACGGCCAGCACCGGGGTGTAACCCTGGAACCCACTGAAGGCGCTGCCGCTGTTGCGGGTCAGCTCGAACTCGACGAAGTCGCCGACGACACGGTTCGGGCCGTCGGAGAGTGCAGCGACCGCGAATACCTTCGTCAGCTGATCGACCGCGACGATGCTCACCAGCGCCGCGACGACCCACGCGGTGCGGGTGCGGGACGGAGTCAGGCGTCGCGTCTCAGCGACGCCGTTCGCCACGGGCCTTGCACTTCACGCACTGCTCCGCCCACGGGATGACCTCGAGGCGCGCGACCGGGATCCGGTCGAGGCAGGTCACACAGACGCCGAACATGCCCGTGGGGATCCGCTGCAGTGCGCGGTCGATGTCGTCGACGGTCTGGCGGGCGGTCGCCGACAGCGACAGGTCGCGCTCGCGTTCGACGCTCACCGTGTCGCCCTCGCCGGACTCCTCGTCGAACTGGGTGTCGCCCTGCTCGCGCTCGGACGCGAGCTGCTCGGCCGAGGCCTCGAGCTCCTCGGCCTGACGGGCGTGACTCGCGCGCTCCTCGTCGAGCAGCTCACGCAACTTCTCGAGCGTGCTCGCCGCGAGGGGCGGCGGGAGCTTCTTCGGCGGCGGTTCCTTCTTGACCGGCGGCGGCTTGGGCGCCGCGACGGGCTTCGGCGTGGGTTTGCTCGCGACCTTCATCGGGGCCTTTGTCGGCGCGGCAGACGCTTTCTTGACCGCCGACTTCGCCGGCGCGGCCTTCTTGACGGGCGCGGCCTTCTTCGCGACGACCTTCTTCGTGGGCGGCGACGGCGCCTTCTTGGCGGCCGGCTTCTTCGTGACCTGCTTCTTCGCGGAGACGACCTTTTTCGCGGGCGGCTTCTTCGTGGCCTTGGCGGCCTTTTTCGCGACCGGCTTCGCCGACTTCGATTTCTTCGCGCTCGCGGCCGGAGCGGACTTCTTCTTCACGGCCGCGTTCTTGACGACTGGGCGCTTCGAGGCGGAGCTCTTCGTACTCTTCTTGACCGCGGCCTTCGCCGCCGCGGTCTTCTTTGACGCTTGGGCCATGCTGACCAACTCGCTGACCTAGTCGAGGGCGGGATTCGGGGCATCCGCCCCGGAAGGCGCCGGATTGTAGCGGCCTCCCAACGCCTCTTCGGTCATCCCCGGTGGCCCGGGCCGGTCAGTAGACCCAGACCGTGATCCCGATCGGCAGGATGTTGTTCGCCCAAATCCAGTTCATCGCGTCGTTCGAGACTCGGGTGCACCCGTGCGACGCCGGATACGGCGGGACCGACGTGTAGCCGTGCACCGCGATACCCGACCAGGTGAAGTACTTGGGGCGCCACAGCACCCCGAGCGGTCCGTGATCGGGACCGTCGACCTCGCGGATCACCGAGAAGATGCCTTCGGGAGTATGCGCGGAGTACCGCACGCCGTCGAGCGTGTACGGGTTGTCGGAGCCGGTGGAGGTGTTGAAGACGTATCGCACCGCGCCGTTCGACACGACCATCAGGATCTGGCGCGCCTTGTCGATCTCGATCATCGAGCCCGACGTAGACCGGGGCCGGGGCCGGCTCGCGGTCCGGAACGCGGCCTGCGTCGGGCCGTCGACCGAACCCGAGCGCGGGAGTCCGTTCGCCTTCTGGAACGCCCACACGGCCTGTTGCATGTTGGCGTCGAAGACCCCGTTCACCCCCGGGAGCCAGTAGCCCATCGCCACGAGCCGGTTCTGGACGTCGGCGACGGCCGCGCCCGTGGCCCCGGGGCCCATGAGCCCGACGTCGGGCGTGTTCGCCAGCGCGAGCATGCGGTAGCCGTTCCCGTCGGGCATGCCGACGAGCTGGACGACGTGGCGGTTGGCGGCGATCATCCCGGCCGCGCTGCCCTTGAAGTGCGCGTTTCCGAACGTGAAGACGCCACCGTCGGCGCCCGCGAGCCAGTACCCGTGGCCGGAACCGTCGCGGGCCATGCCGACCACCGGCGCGTTCAGGCGCATCGCGCCGGTCGAGCCGCGGAACTGCGCGTCGCCGAAGGAGAAGATCCCGCCGTCGGACGCGACCAGCCAGTAGCCGTTGCCCGACGGGGTCGAGGCCATGCCGACCACCGGCGAGTTCAGGCGCAGCGCGCCGGTCGAGCCGTGGAATCGCGCCGAGCCGAACGAGAACACGCCGCCGTCGGAGGCATAGAGGTAGTAGCCCTTGCCGCCGGGCCCGGCGATCAGCGACTTGATCGGGGCGTTGAGGTGCATGTTCGACAGCGAGCCGTACCCCTTCGCGTCGCCGAACGGGAACACCGAGCCGTCGCCCGTGACGATCCAGTAGCCGCCGCCCGACGGTGTGGCGGTCAGCCCGACGACCGGCTGCGCGAGCGGCCATCCGGCCAGCGCGCCGAAGAACGGCGCGTTGAACGTGAAGATGCCGCCGTCGGACGCGACCTCCCAGTAGCCCCTGCCGTCGGCCGTAGTGGCCATCGCGACGATCGGGCGCGACAACGAGTACGCGGACGTGGAGCCGCGGAAGCTCGCGCTCCCGAACGCGTAGATCTGGTTGTCGTGGGCGACCGCGGCAGCTGCGGGATGCGCCGCGAGAACCGTGCCCACGGCTCCCGACGCGACCACCAACACACTGCACATCACGGCGCGGAACATGAGTGAGCAGCGGCGCATTCGGCGGAGGCTACTCGGCATACAACCGAAGAGCCGAGCGGGGCGCCGGTATCGTTGCCGCCATGTTCCGCCCGGTCGATCCGTCCCTCGATCTCGTCGCGCTCGAAGAAGCGATGCTGACGCGCTGGCGGGAGGAAGACGTGTTCGGCGAGTCGTTACGGCGGCGCGAAGGCGCCCCGGAGTGGGTCTTCTACGAGGGCCCGCCCACCGCGAACGGCAGACCCGGGATCCACCATGTGTGGGCCCGGCTGTTCAAGGACCTCTATCCGCGCTTCCACACGATGCGGGGCCGGTACGTGGCGCGCAAGGGCGGCTGGGACTGCCACGGGCTCCCGGTAGAGGTCGAGGTGGAGAAGGAGCTCGGCTTCTCGGCCAAGTCCGAGATCGAGGACTACGGCATCGGGCGCTTCAATGCCAAGTGCCGGGCTTCGGTGCAGCGCTACGTCGAGGACTGGGAGTCGCTCACCTCGCGGATCGGCATGTGGCTCGACACCGCCGACGCGTACTGGACACTCTCGAACGAGTACATCGAGAGCGTGTGGTCACTGTTCCGCCGGATCTGGGACGCGGGCGACATCTACGAGGGCTTCAAGGTGGTGCCGTACTGCGGGCGCTGCGGAACGGCGTTGTCGAGTCACGAGCTCGGTCAACCCGGCGCGTACCGCGATGTCAGCGAGCCGTCGGTATACGTGCGCTTCCCGATCTCGAAACTCGCCGACTCGGGCGCGGCCGACCTCGCGGGCGCCGACCTGCTCGTGTGGACGACCACGCCCTGGACGCTCCCGTCGAACGTCGGCGTCGCGGTCGGTCCCGAGATCGACTACGTGCGCGTGCGCGCCCCCGAAGGGCGCGACCTCGTGATGGCTCGCGCGCGCGTCGCCGATGTGCTCGGTCCCGACGCGCAGATCGTCGCCGGCGTTCCGGCGGCCTCGCTCGTCGGCGCCCGCTACGAGCCGCCGTTCACGATGATCGCCGCCGAGGGCGAGCGCGCGTACACGGTCGTCGCCGACGACTTCGTCACGATCGACGACGGCTCGGGCATCGTGCACCTCGCGCCCGCGTTCGGCGAGATCGACCGGGAGATCGGCGAACGCGAAGGCCTGCCGATCGTCAACCCGGTCAACGATGCGGCCCGCTTCACCGCGGCCGTGGGTGAGCCTTACGCCGGACGATTCGTGAAGGACGCCGATCCCGACCTGATCGACGACCTGACGGCACGCGGCAAGATCGTCGCGGTCGTCGACTACACCCACTCGTACCCGCACTGTTGGCGCTGCGATACACCCCTCATCTACTGGGCCAAGCCCACCTGGTTCGCGCGCACGTCCGCGCACAAGGCCGAACTGCTCGCGGAGAACGAGACCATCAACTGGTACCCCGAGCACATCAAGCACGGCCGGTTCGGCGACTGGCTGGAGAACAACGTCGACTGGGCGCTCTCCCGCGATCGCTATTGGGGCACGCCGATCCCGGTGTGGCGTTGCCACGACTGCGACCACGACACGTGCGTCGGCTCGGTGGCCGAGCTCTCGCAACTCGCGGGCCGCGACCTCGGCGAGATGGATCTGCACCGGCCGTACGTCGACGACGTCACGATCACGTGTCCGTCGTGTACCACCGGTACCGCGTCTCGCATCCAGCCGGTGCTCGACGCGTGGTTCGACTCGGGTTCGATGCCGGCCGCGCAGTTCCACTACCCCGTAGAGAACGCCGACACATTCGCCACCCGCTACCCCGCCGACTTCATCTGCGAGGCGATCGACCAGACGCGCGGGTGGTTCTACTCGTTGCTCGCCGTGAACACGCTCGCCTTCGGCACCACGCCGTACCGCAACGTGGTGTGCCTCGCGCACATCGTCGACAAGGACGGCGTGAAGATGTCGAAGTCGCGGGGCAACGTGATCGACCCGGTCCCGGTGCTC
>DASYJT010000268.1:0-5672 GCA_035996165.1 Acidimicrobiia bacterium | reverse complement strand
GTCGACGGCGTGGATCAGGCCGAGGTTGCCCTCTTGCACGATGTCGAGCAGCGGAAGGCCCGAGCTCTGGTACTTCTTCGCGATCGATACGACGAGCCGCAGGTTCGAGTTCACGAACTGGCGGTGCGCTTCCTCGCCCTGACGGATCTCACGCTTGAGCGAGCGCCGCTGGGTGGGAGTGAGCTTCTTTGCGGTCGACAGGCGTTCCGCGGCCGCGGTCCCTGTCTCGATCGCCTGCGCGAGCCGACTCTCGTCGTCCTTCGTCAGCAGGTTGTGCCGACCGACGTCCTCGAGGTACAGCCGGACGAGATCCTCGTAGTCGCGGTCTTCGCGGCGGGACTTCACTGCCTTGGCCATCTCTTCACTTTCGCATTCGAAGCGGACTTCGAACTTTGGTAGGTGTTGCTGCGATCAGTATCGGCTTCGCGCCCTCTCGGGGCGAGTATCTGAGGCCTCGGATAGCACCTTTGACGACGGCGCACACATGGTGCAACGCACGCCAACCGGGAGGTTGTTCCTCGAAGCTGGGATACGACTGGGGGGAAGGTCAGGCTGCCGTTTGGCGAAAGCCGGTCCTCAATCATATCCGATGCAGGGAGGGATCTCAAGCTGGAATATTGGCTCTGACCAGGGAAAATACGGCCGAACGGGCCGGGTGTTCTCCTACCCGGCGGTACCGGGTTCAACCCGCTTCGGACAGGTGACGCTTCGCCGGTTCCACAGTCCGTTCTACGACCGGGCCCAGCCAGACCTGGATCGCGCCGTACGCCCGCCAGGGCCGCCACGCCTCGGCGCGCGCCGCGGGATCGTCGCCCAACGCGCGCCGCAGCCCGAGGTCGGAGGCCGGGAATGCGTCGCGCTCGCCGCATGCCCGCATCGCGACATAGTGCGCGGTCCAGGGCCCGAAACCGGGCAGGGCCTGGAGCTCGGCGAGGGTGTGGTCGAGATCCTGGCCCCGATGCAGCTGGAGGTCGCCGGACGCGACCGATCGGGCGAGCTCGCCGACGGTCCGGGCGCGGGCTCGGGTGAGCCCCACCTCGGTGAGGTCGGCACCGGCCAAGGTCTCGGCCGACGGGAAGAGGTGGGTGAGGCCGAGGGCCGTGATCCCCGGGACCGGGGTGCCGAACCGCTCGACGATGCGTCCGGTCAGGGTGGTCGCGCCCGCGACCGAGATCTGTTGACCCACCACCGCGCGCACGCTCACCTCGAACGGGTCGATCGCGCCGGGCACGCGCACGCCGCGCCGGGCGCGCACGAGCGGCCGCAACGTCCGGTCGCGGGCGAGCGCGGTGTCGATGACCCCCGGGTCGGCGTCGAGGTCGAAGAGGCGGCGCACACTCGCGAGAAGGTGGACCAGCCCGTCGAACGTCGGCAGGTGCACGCGGAGGCGCAACGAGTCGCGCGCCGGCTCGTCCCACACCTCGACGACGCCCGGCGCGCCCGCGTGCTCGATCACGCGCCGGTACACGCCCTCTTCGAGGTCGATCGCCTCGACTCCGGGGATCGCCCGGGGCGCGAGGAACGCGAGCATCGCCGCCCACTCGAGGGGCGGACGGTACGGCATCCGGAGGTCGAGGCCGCCGTCGGTCACGAGCCGGTCCGGCGCTCGGCGGCGCGCACGCAGCTCCTGCGGCGTGAACCGGAAGACGTCCTTCATCACCCGGTTGAACTGGCGGACGCTGTTGAACCCGGCGGCGGTGCCGACCTGGGCGAGGGGCAGATCGGTGTCGTCGAGGAGACGCCGGGCGAAGTGGGCACGTCGACTGCGGGCCACCTCGGCCGGGGTCGCGCTCACGTGGACGTCGAACAGGCGCCGAAGGTGGCGCGCGCTCACGCCGAGGCGCGCCGCGAGCGTGTCTTCGGTGGCGACGTCGAGCGCGCCGTCGGCGATGGCGCGCAGCGCTCGGCACACGAGCTCCGGCGCCTCGACCCATCCGGGCGCGGGCTCGCGGTCGGGGCGACAGCGCAGGCAAGGACGGAAACCCGCGGCCTCGGCGGCGGCGGCCGAGGTGTACGGGCGGGTGTTGCGCACCAGCGGGTTTCCGCTGCAACCCGGCCGGCAGTAAATGCCGGTGGTGACGACGCCGGTGAACTCCATGACGCAGTTCTAGGCCATCGCAGTAGACGAATCCGGACACGGCGAGGGCGTGTCCGGATCCGGCGACCGAAGCGGCGTACAACAGTGTCATGACGATTGACCTGGCAGTGGTGAAGTTCCCCCTCGGCTCGTTCCGGGCCACCATCGACGACGGCGTGGTGCGCGGCGCGACCTTCGATCCGACGCCGCAGCCGGCGCGGCGCGACCGCTTCGGTGTGCACGACGTGTTGGCGGCGTACTTCCAAGGGGAAGTCGGCGCGCTCGACGGGTTGGTGGTTGGCCCGAGGGGCACGCCGTTCCAGCAGGAGGTGTGGCGCCAACTGCGCGCGATCCCGGTGGGGACGACGATCTCGTACGGCGAGCTCGCTCGGCGCGTCGGTCGACCGAAGGCGCCGCGCGCGGTGGGGATGGCGAACGCGTCGAACCCGATCGCGCTGATCGTGCCCTGTCACCGCGTCATCCGAACGGGCGGCGCGCTCGGTGGCTACGCGTTCGGCCTCGACTACAAGCGTTGGCTCCTCGCGCACGAGGCGAGGGAACTCACGCTCGTCGACGAAGGGCGCGTGGCGCTGACGACGCTCCGGTAGGTCCGGTAGGTTCGCCGTGATGGCGGCGCCGAATCGACCGCCCGCGGCACCCTCGGTCACGTTCCAGTGTCACGGGCACCCACGAATCTCGGGAAGCCACACGAAGACGGTCGAGCTGACGCGCGACGCCGAGCTCACCGCCCGGGCCACGTGCGTGCTCGGCGTGCGCAGCGAGCACGACGACCGGGAGCTCGGGCGGCTGCGGGGCGACGTCGAGGTCACCCTCGAATGCGCGGGTGTGCGCGACTCCTTCACCGCGACGATGAGCGCGTTCTTTCTCGGCGACGACGCGCTGGTGTTCCGTCGGGGCCCCGGGCTGCGGGGCCGCACGCTCGCGTATGACGCGACCAAGGTCGCAGCCGACATCGACCGCGACCTCGTGCGCGCGGCCGGCGATCCGGACGCCGACGTGTCGGTCACGATCCGCGAGCTCGGAACCGGTGATCGGCGGGGCGCGTTGTTCGTCGTCTCGGTTCCGATCGGCAACGACGACGACCTTTCGCCCCGCGCGCGTCAAGTGCTCGGCGCCGCCGACCTCGTGCTCGCCGAGGACACGCGCCGCTTCCGCGACCTGACCCAGCGCACCGCTCTGCGCGTCGACGGCCGCGTGATCAGCTACCACGACCACAACGAAGCGGAGCGTGCGGCCGAGGTGCTCGCACATCTGGAACGAGGCGCGCGCGTCGCACTCGTTAGCGATGCCGGTACGCCGCTGTTCAGCGACCCCGGTTACGTGGTCGTGAGCCGCGCGGTCGAGCAGGGATTCGCGGTGAGTCCGGTGCCGGGGCCGGCGTCGATGCTCGCGGTACTGAGCGCGTCGGGTCTCGCGGTCGATCGGTTCACCTACGTAGGTTTCCTGCCCCGGCGTTCCGCGGCCCGGCAGGCCGAGATCCGGCGGTTGACCGAGCGGGGCGACGCGTTCGTCGTGCACGAGGCGCCGCGGCGTCTCGCCGGCCTGCTCGCCGACCTGGCTGCGGTGAGCCCGGAGTGGGACCTGTGCATCGGGCGTGAGGTCACCAAGGTCTTCGAGGAATTCCGCCGCGGCTCCGCGGCCGCGCTCGCAACCGAGATGGCCGATACCGACGAAGCGCGCGGCGAGTTCACGATCGTCGCCGCGCCGCCGGCCGATGCGCGAGACGGCGCGCGTGTGGCCGATCCGGGTGCCGACGAGCAACTCGACCGGCTCGTGCGCGCGCTCCTGCAGCAAGGCGTGACTCCCAAGACGCTTGCGAAGGCGTTGGGTGAGTTGCCCGGTGTCAGTCACAAAGAGGCGTACGCGCGCGTGCTTGCGATCGCGGCGCGCGTATGACACTGACGCGCGTCGTAGGGAAGAGCCGTACCGCGGTCATGGCCACTTCGGAGCTCGAGGCGATGCGCGCCGGTTTCGCGAACTGCGCGGTCGACGTGGGAACCGGCGACGCGCACTTCGCGTACCACCTTGCTTCGGAGCGCCCGGACTGGTTGGTGATCGGCCTCGATGCCCTCGACGAACCGATGGGTGAGATCGCGTATCGCGCGGCGCGCAAACCGGCGCGCGGCGGACGGCCGAACCTCGTGCTGCTCCGCGCCGCGATCGAGGCGCTGCCCGCCGAGTTGGCGCGCGTCGCCGACGAGGTCGACGTGTTGTTGCCGTGGGGTGCGTTGCTCGAGGGAATCGTGCGCGCGGAGCCCGGCGTCGTCGAGGGGATCGCGACGCTCGCCCGCGCCGGCGCGCGGGTTCGGGTGACCCTCAACGGTGAGATCTGGCTCGACTCGACCCCGGCCCGCTACGAGGACCTCCCCGTCGCGACGCCCGAGTACGTCGCGGAAGCGATCGAGCCGGCGTTCCGGCGGGCAGGTATCGACCTCGAACCTGCGCGCTATCTGACCGCGGCCGAGGCCAAGTCGCTCCCCACGACGTGGGCGCGCCGCCTGGGCCACGGGCGGTCGCATCCACGCTTTGTTCACATCGAAGGTGTGCGCAGAAGTCAGTGAACGCGCCACCGCTGTGCGAGGCTGTTGAGTCATGCTGAACATGTATCGAGCGATCATCATCGCTCTCTTCCAGGGCGTCACCGAGTTGTTCCCGGTCTCGAGCCTCGGTCACTCGGTGCTCATCCCGGCCCTCGTCGGGTGGGACGACCTGGTCAAGGCGCAGTCGACGGAGTCGCCGTACCTCGCGTTCCTCGTCGCCCTGCACGTCGGCACCGCGATCGCGCTGCTCATCTACTTCCGCAGCGAATGGGTCAAGATCATCGGCGGCGTGCTCGGCAGCGCAAAGGAGCGTCGCATCACGACGCCCGACGCGCGCATCGGCATGTTGCTCATCGTGGCGACGATCCCGACCGGTGTGATCGGGCTCGCGTTCGAGCATTCGCTCCGCACCATCTTTGCGAAGCCCGAAGCCGCGGCGATCTTCCTCACGATCAACGGTGTGATGCTCCTCGTCGGCGAGGCGCTCCGGCGCCGCGTATCGGCGGGCGCCGGGTACGGCGGCGACGGGTTCTCCGGCGGCCGCAGCATCGACTCGTTGTCGTTCGGCGAAGCCTTCTTCATCGGTTGCACGCAGGTCGGTTCACTGTTCGCCGGGATCAGCCGGTCGGGGATCACGATGGTCGGCGGTCTCATGCGCGGGCTCGATCACGAAGACGCGGCGCGCTTCTCGTTCCTCCTCGCGACGCCGATCATCCTGGGCGCGGGCGTCTACAAGATTCCCGACCTCTTTGGGCATCTCGGCGACGGAATTCGCGGGCAGGCGTTGGTCGGCGCCGTCGTGGCCGGCGTCGCGGCGTACATCTCGACGCGCTTCCTCGTGCGGTTCTTCGAGACGAAGAGCCTGACGCCGTTCGGCATCTACTGCCTCGTCATCGGCATCTTCAGCATGGTGCGCTTCGCGTTCTGATCGCGAGGCGGCGGTTCGGCGCTAGGAGACGACCCGCGCCATCTCTTCCATACTGAGGTCGCCCTTGAGGACGCGCCGGAGTGCGGCGACGCGCAGCGTGTCCATG
>DASYJT010000267.1:0-2813 GCA_035996165.1 Acidimicrobiia bacterium | reverse complement strand
GAAGATCATCGAGCGCAACAGCACCATTCCGGTGAAGCGCTCGCAGGTCTTCACGACCGCCGAGGACAGCCAGCCGTCCGTGGAGATCAAGGTGCTCCAGGGCGAGAGCGAGATGGCCTACCGCAACAAGCAGCTCGGCACCTTCACGCTGACGGGCTTGCCGCCCGCCCCGCGCGGCGTGCCGCAGATCGAGGTCACGTTCGACATCGACGCCAACGGCATCGTGCACGTTTCCGCCAAGGATCTCGGCACGGGCAAGGAGCAGTCGATGGTGATCTCGGGTGGCACCGCGCTCGGCAAGGACGACATCAACCAGATGATCAAGGACGCCGAGGCCCACGCGGAGGAAGACCGCCAGAAGCGGGAGGAGGCCGAGACTCGAAACACGGCCGACACCCTTGCGTGGCAGACCGAGAGCCTCTTGAAGGAGCAGGGCGACAAGGTCCCCGCCGACGATCGCGAGAAGATCGACGTGGCCTTGAAGAACCTGAAGGAGACCCTCGCGGGCACCGACATCGAGGCGATCAAGCACGCGCACGAGCTGCTGCTCGCGGCGAGCAACGACTTCACGCGGCGGCTGTACCAGAACGTGCAGGCGCAGCAGTCGGCGGGGGGTGGCGCCGACGACGCGTCGCAGCCCTCCGACGACGAGGTTGCCGACGCCGAGATCGTCGACGACGACCAGCAGAGCGCGTAATCCGTCATGACGGATGCAACGAGCGAGAGCTCGGCCCCGGGTCCGGATCCGGACCCGGGCGCCGTGGAAGCCGCGCAGTTCGAGAGCGATCTCGCGTCATTGCAACGCGAGCGTGACGACCTGCTCGACACCACCCGGCGCCTGCAGGCCGACTTCGAGAACTACCGCAAGCGCGTCGTGCGCGAGCAGACGGCGTTGGTGGAACGAGCCACCGAGGGTCTGCTCGAGCAACTGCTGCCGGTGCTCGACAGTTTCGAGCTCGCGGTCCGCAATCTCGAGGGCAGCGACGTCGACGAGAAGGTCTGCAAGGGCATCGAGCTCGTGTACGCCGAGTTGACCTCGGTGATGGACCGGGCCGGTCTCGAGCGGATCGAGGCGAAGGGTGCCCCGTTCGACCCGAACGAGCACGAGGCCGTCATGCAGGACGACGGCGACGGTGAGCCGCATGTCGAAGACGTGCTGCGCGCCGGTTGGAAGTTGAAGGGACGTGTTCTGCGTCCCGCGATGGTGAAGGTGACGAGGAAGACCGACGAGTGACGGCGCAGCGAGAGTGGTTCGAAAAGGACTACTACGCGGTTCTCGGCGTGCCGAAGGGCGCGACCGACAAGGAGATCTCGCGCGCCTTCAAGAAGCTCGCGAAGGAGCACCACCCCGACGCGAACCAGGGAAACCCGGCGGCGGAGGAGCGCTTCAAGGAGATCTCCGCCGCCTACGACGTGCTCGGCGACGCAACGAAGCGCTCCGAGTACGACGAAGTTCGCCAGATGGTCGCGTCCGGTGTCGGCCCCGATGGCGCCGGTGGATTCGGCCCGGGGGGATTCGGCGGCGGTGGCGGCGCCGGCGGGCGGACGTTCCGCTTCGACACCGATGGCGGCGGGCTCGGCGACATCTTCGGCAACCTGTTCGGTGGGGGCGGGAGCGGCCGGCGGCGCGCACGCGGGGCAACCGGTCCGCAGCGGGGCCGCGACCTCGAGACCGAGTTGCACCTGCAGTTCGACGACGCGATCCGCGGCGTCACCTCAACGGTGCGGTTCCGCGCCGAGGCGTCGTGCTCCACGTGCGCGGGCTCGGGCGCGGCGCCGGGAACGATGCCGGAGACGTGTCCCGAGTGTCACGGCGCGGGAACCATCGCCGACAACCAGGGACCGTTCTCGTTCTCGCAGGTGTGTCCCACTTGCGGCGGGCGCGGCCAGATCATCCCGAGCCCGTGCCCCACGTGTGGCGGCCGCGGGGTCGAGGTGCGCGCCCGTGAGGTGAAGGTGCGGATCCCGGCGGGCGTGGCCGACGCGCAACGCATCCGCGTGAAGGGCCGCGGTGGCGCGGGCGCGAACGGAGGCCCGCCCGGCGACCTCTTCGTGATCGTGCACGTGCGCGGGCACGCCCTGTTCGGGCGGAGCGGCAACGACCTCACGTTGCACCTTCCCGTCTCGTTCCCCGAGGCGGCGCTCGGGGCCGACATCAAGGTGCCCACGCTCGACTCGACGGTCACGGTGCGGATCCCACCGGGGACGCCGAGCGGCAAGGTGCTGCGCGTGCGCGGCAAGGGTGTGGCCGCCGACGGCAACGGGAAGGCGGGCGACCTGCTCGTCACTGTCGACGTGCAGGTCCCGGTCGACCTCACGAGCGCGCAGCGCGAAGCCATCGAGGCCTTGGCCGTCGTGCTCGACGACGACCCGCGCGCGGCGTTGTTCGCCGACGCGCAGGACCGAAGAAAGCGGGAGGAGGACTCCTGATGGACGTCGACGCGAGAGCGCTCTACGTGATCTCGGTAGCCGCGGAGCTGGCGGGCGTTCACCCGCAGACGCTGCGGATCTACGAACGCAAGGGCTTGCTCGCCCCGGCGCGCACGACCGGCCGGAGCCGTCGCTACTCCGACCGCGACATCGCGTTGCTGCGCCGGATCCAAGAGCTCACGGCCGATGGCGTGTCCCTCGCGGGCGTCCAGCGCATCCTCGCGCTCGAGGACGAGCTCTCGTCGAAGAACGCTCGCATCGCCGAGCTCGAGGCGCGCCACGTCGCGCTGCAACACGAGAGCGAGCAACGGGTGGAGGCCGCGCACCGGCAGTACCGGCGTGAGCTCGTCCCGGTACGCAGCACGGTGGTTGCCCGTTTCGAG
>DASYJT010000266.1:0-6952 GCA_035996165.1 Acidimicrobiia bacterium | reverse complement strand
ACGTCGGTCAGCTCGCCGACGGCGAAGACGCGACGATCCGCGAGCGTGCCGTCGCCGCCGGCGCGGTGGAGGTCGAGATCATCGACGCCCGCGAGGAGTTCGCGAACGACTTCCTCGTGCCTGCGCTGCGCGCCAACGCGCTCTATGAAGGCAAGTACCCGCTGGTGTCCGCGCTGTCACGGCCGGTGATCGTGGAGCATCTGGTCGCCTCCGCGCGGCGGCACGGCGCCGACGCCGTCGGGCACGGCTGCACCGGCAAGGGCAACGACCAGGTGCGTTTCGAGGTGTCGACGCGCGCGCTCGCCCCCGATCTCGAGGTGCTCGCGCCGGTGCGGGTGTGGGGCCTCAGCCGCGCCGACTGTGTCGAGCTCGCGGCCAAGTGGGACATCCCGATCGGCGCCACCAAGGAGAAGCTCTACTCGATCGACGAGAACATGTGGGGCCGCGCGATCGAGTGCGGCGTGCTCGAGAACCCGTGGTCGTCCGCGCCGGAAGAGCCGTACACGCTGACCCGCAACCCGGCCGACGCGCCGTCCGAGCCGACGGAGGTCGTCATCGGCTTCGAGCGGGGCGCGCCCGTCTCGCTCGACGGCAAGACCCTCGACCTCGTGTCGTTGATCGGCGAGCTCGGCGAGCTCGTCGGCTCGTACGGCTGGGGCCGGGTCGACATGGTGGAGAACCGCCGGGTCGGCATCAAGAGCCGCGAGGTGTACGAGTGCCCGGCATCGCTGGCGCTCGTGCTGGCGCACCAGGATCTCGAAGGCATCACGCTCGAACGCGACGTCGCTCGCGAGAAGCAGCGCGTCGAGATCCGGGTTGCGGAGCTGATCTACGACGGCATGTGGCACGCGCCGCTGATGAACGCGTTGCGCGCGTTCGTGACCGAGACGCAGACCGATGTAACCGGTGAGGTGCGGCTGCGGCTCGACGCGGGCCAGTGCCGCGCCGTCGGCCGGCGCTCGCCGCGCGGTCTCTACGACCACGACCTCGCGACCTACGACGCCGAGGACGTGTTCCGCCACCAGGACTCCGAAGGATTCGTCCGGTTGTGGGGGCTGTCGGCCGAGACGTGGTCGCGCCGGCAGGGTCCGGGAGCCTCGTGAGCGAACACGAATCGACGAACGGCGCAACCGGCCAGCCGCTCTGGCACGGGCGCTTCGGCGAGGGCCCGGCCGACGAGCTGCTCGCGTTCACCGTCAGCCTGCCGTTCGACCGTCGCCTCGCGGGCGACGACCTGGTCGGGTCGCGCGCCCACGTCCAGATGCTGGCGCGCGTCGGACTGCTCACCGAAGACGAGCGCGGCGTCGTGATCGCGGCGCTCGCCCGCGTCGAAGAAGAGCTCGCGGGCGACACCTTCGCGTTCGCGCCGAGCGACGAGGACATCCACACCGCGATCGAACGACGAGTCACCGAGATCGCAGGCTCGGTGGGAGCGAAGCTGCACACCGGGCGCAGCCGGAACGACCAGATCGCACTCGACATGCGCCTGTACCTCCGCCGCGAGGGTCGCGCGGTCGCGCTCCGTATCCAGGAGATGCAACGCGTCCTGTTGCAACGGGCGGGCGAATCGACCGAGATCGCGCTTCCGGGGTACACCCACCTGCAACGCGCGCAGCCCGTGCTGTTGGCGCATCACCTGCTCGCGCACTTCTGGGCGCTGGCGCGCGATGTCGATCGTTGGCACGACTGCCTCGCGCGCGCGGATGTCTCGCCCCTCGGCGCCGGCGCGCTGGCGGGCTCGAGCCTTCCGCTCGATCCCGCGTCGGTCGCGAGCGCGCTCGATTTCGGGCGACCGTTCGAGAATTCGCTCGACGCCGTCTCCGATCGCGACTTCGTCGCCGAGGCGTTGTTCGTCGCCGCGCTCACCCAGGTGCACCTCTCCCGCCTCGGTGAGGAGATCGTGTTGTGGTCGACCGACGAGTTCGGCTTCATGCGACTCGCCGACGCCTACGCGACCGGCTCGTCGATGCTGCCCCAGAAGAAGAACCCCGACATCGCCGAGCTCGCGCGCGGCAAGGCCGGTCGGTTGATCGGCGATCTCACCGGGTTCCTCGCCACGCTCAAGTCGCTGCCCCTGGCGTACAACCGGGACCTCCAAGAAGACAAAGAGCCACTGTTCGACGCGCTCGACACGTGCTCGTTGTCGTTGAGCGCACTCGCCGGGCTGATGGCGACGGCGACTTTCGTCGATACGGCGATGACCGCGGGGGCCGACAGCCCGTTCAACGCGGCGACCGACATTGCCGAGCACCTCGTTCGCCAGGGCACGCCGTTCCGGGAGGCGCACGCAATCGTGGGCACTCTCGTGCGCCAGTCCGTCGAACGGGGCGTGCCGCTCGACGAGCTCGTCTCGAACGATCCCCGCCTCGGTCCCGACTATCTCGTGTTCCTCGAACCCGGGAGCGCCGTCCGCCGCCGCACCACGCCCGGTGGCGCCGGACCCGAACCGGTCGCACGGCAGCTCGAGCAGGCACTCGAGCGGCTCGAACGTCAACAGACGTGGCTCGGGCACACGCACTGACCAAGCAGTTCTACGACCGCGACGCGATCGCGGTCGCGCCCGAGCTGCTCAACAAGGTGCTGGTGGGCAACGGCGTCTCCGCCCGGCTCGTCGAGGTCGAGGCGTACCGATCCGACACCGACCCCGGGAGTCACGCGTTCCGCGGTCGCACCCCCCGCAACGCGTCGATGTTTGCCGCGCCCGGCACGCTGTACGTGTACTTCAGCTACGGCAACCACTGGTGCATGAACGCGGTGTGCGGACCGGGGGAGCGCGCCCACGCGGTACTCCTGCGCGCGGCCGCACCGTTGACGGGCCTCGACGTAATGCGCGGGCGCCGGGTGAAGGCGCGGCGCGATCGCGAGCTCACATCCGGCCCCGGTCGGCTCGGCCAGGCGTTTGCCGCCGACCGGTCGCTCGACGGCACGAGCCTGCTGCGCGGCCCGCTGCGCATCGTCGACGACGGCACCCTTCCGCCCGCGAGCCCCGGCGTGTCCACGCGGATCGGTCTCGCAATCGGCAAGGGCGAAGACCTGCCCTACCGCTTCTACGTCCCCGGCGACCCCAACGTCAGCCGTCCACCCCGCCCCCGCCAATAACCCCCTTTTCCCCACCAACAGTTGGCAGGAATTTCGTCGGTGGGGAACGATTTTCCTGCCAACACACGGAGACCGCCCGGCGCTGAGTCAGGGAAAGCGCTTGCGGATCCAGTCGGCGACGATCGTCATCGCCTCCGGACGGTGGCCTTCGAGGTAGTGCGGTGCGCCTTTCATCTCGACGTATTCCACGTCGTCGGTGCCGGCGGTCTCCGCGATCTCGCGGGCCTGGCGGATCCGGATCTCGGTGTCGGCGGTCGGGTGCACGACGAGCACCGGCACGTGCACGTCCGGCATCGTCGTCGCGAGGCGCGCCTTCGACGACAGCGCGGACCACGTCGAAAGCCATCCCCTCGACGTCATCGTGCGCGCGAGTCCGCCCCATCCGTAGTTGGCGTCGAACGGATCGGGAAACGCGAACAGCGAGCCGAGCGGCCGGTCGTCCGGCTCGATGCTCAAGTCGAGGTACGCCGGGTTCGCCAGCGTCCGGTAGATCGTGAAGTACTCGAGGTGGACGGCCTGCTTGCGCAATCGCCGCCACTCGTCGCTCCCGTGCTCCACCGCCCGCAACCCACTGCGCCCCGACCGCGCCTGATCCAACTGGGCGTGCGCTCGCGCGTCGATCCGCTCGACTCGCTCCCGCTGCGCGACCCGGTACCGAGCGAGCCATTCCGTGTCGTACGAGCATGGCTCCGGCCACGGGCGCCAGCCGTTCGCGGGGTCGTACATGTCGAGTTCGGGAACGACCGACGACGGGTCGTGCTCGTCGGCGACCGCCGGATCGATCGACTGGAGCATGAACTCGCCCTCGCCCGGATGCGCGGCGACGCCGACCCATCCGTCTCCGACGCCATGCTCGACGTGCGCCATCGCCGCCAACGAGCCCCCGCCGCTGTTGCCGAACAAGACGACGGCATCGGCGCCCCTCCCACGGACCCATTCGACCGCCGCCGCGACATCGCGCGCGGCGAGCTCGTGCAGGCAGTCGGTGTCGTTGTTCAGGTAGCGCGTCGCGAACCCGAACACCGCGAACCCCGCCGCCGCCAGCAACGGGCACGCGTAGTGCACCGAGAAGTCGGCGCGCGGATGCGTGAGTACGACCGCGGTGTGCCACGCCTTGCCCGCCGGAGGAGTCCAGAAGAGCCCCCGCACGAGCGCGCCGTCGTCGGTGACGATCCGCACCGGCTCCCGCGGGATGTCGACGCCCGGGTCGTCGGCGGCCAACGGCCAGAACCCGAGCCCACCAGGACGCGGATCACCACGGAAGGGATCGCTCATGACCGGATAGGTTTGCCGACCGTGCCTCGTCTGACGAGTCGAAGTCGCAGCGTGCGCGATCAGGTCGTTCTCGTGACCGGCGCCGCGAGCGGGATGGGTCGGGCGATCGCCCACCTCTTCGCCGACGAGGGTGCCCGGGTCGCGGTCACCGATCGCAACGCTCAGGGTGTCGACGCGGTTGCCGGCGAGATCGTCGGATCCGGCGGTTTCGCCACCGGGTGGACGCTCGACGTCGCCGACCCCGCCGCGGTCGTGCGGGTGGTCGCCGAGGTCGCGATGCAGCTCGGTCCCGTCGACGTCCTCGTCAACGACGCCGGCGTCAGCATCCCGGTCGAGATCACGGCCGACGAGTTCGAGGATGCGTGGGCGACGACCCTCGCGATCAACCTCACCGCGCAGGCCCGGATGATCCGGGCGTGTGTACCGCATCTCGAACGCGACCGTGCGGGCCGCGTCGTGAACATCGCGTCAACCGAGGGCCTCGGCGCCACTCCCTACCTCTCGCCATACACCGCCAGCAAGCATGGCGTCGTCGGGCTCACGCGCTCCCTCGCGTGCGAGCTCGGACCGCGGGGCATAACCGTGAACTGTGTCTGCCCGGGCCCGATCGCCACAGGAATGACCGCGATCATCCCCGACGACGCCAAGGAGCGCTTCGCCCGCCGGCGCGTCCCGCTGCGCCGCTACGGCGACCCCGAAGAGGTCGCGCACATGGTGCTGAGCCTCGCGTTGCCCGCCGCGTCGTTCGTCAACGGCGCGGTCCTCACCGTCGACGGCGGACTCACCGCCAAGTTCGGCTAACCGTCGGCGGGCGTTTGTTACCGTCCCTCCGTGGACGTCGACCGCCAGATCCAGCTCCTGACCGCCAACGCCGTCGACGTCATCTCCGAACCGGAGCTGCGCACCAAGATCGGGCGGGGCGAGCCCCTGCGCGTAAAGCTCGGCATCGATCCCACAGCATCCGACGTCCATCTCGGTTTCGCGGTGGTCCTGCGCCGGCTACGCATGTTCCAGGACTGCGGGCACAAGGCCGTACTCATCATCGGCGACTTCACCGCGATGCTCGGCGACCCCTCCGGCCGCTCCGCGACCCGGCCGCAGCTCACGAAGGAGCAGGTCGACGCCTTCGCCGAGAGCTACGTCGAGCAGATCGGCGCCATCCTCGACATGGCGCCCGACAAGATCGAGATCCGCCGCAACTCCGAGTGGCTCGCCGCCCTCGACATGCACGACGTGTTGCGCCTGACCTCGCAGGTCACCGTGGCGCGCATGCTCGAGCGCGACGACTTCGCCAATCGCTACGAGTCGGGGATCGCCATCTCGCTGATGGAGTTCCTGTATCCGCTGCTCCAGGGCACCGACTCGGTGGAGGTCCGTGCCGACGTCGAGCTCGGTGGCACCGATCAGCTGTTCAACCTGATCATGGGTCGTCATCTCCAGCAGCGCGCCGGCCAGGAGGCGCAGGTCGTGCTCACGACGCCGCTCCTTGTCGGGCTGGACGGCGAGCAGAAGATGTCGAAGTCGCTCGGGAACTACGTGGGTGTGAACGAGCCGCCGGCGGAGCAGTTCGGCAAGATCATGAGCATCCCCGACCCGCTCCTCCCGATGTACATCGCCCACGCCACGGCCTGGTCGCCGGAAAAAATCGACGAAGTCAAAGCCGAGCTCGCGAGCGGCGCGTTGCACCCCAACTCGGCGAAACGGCTCGTCGCGCGTACCGTCGCCGACCTTTTTCACGGGCCCGGCGCGGGCGATGCGGCCGAGGCGGAATTCGATCGCAAGTTCAAGGACAGGGCGGCACCCGACGACATGCCGGAGTTCGAGCTCGCATCCGGCACCCGATGGGCAGACGCCCTGGTCGCGACCGGTCTCGACCCGTCGAAACGCGAGGCGCGCCGCTCGATCGACAACGGCGCGGTCAAGTCCGACGGCGCGGTCGTGACCGATGACGGAGTCGTGCCCGACGGAGCCCACGTGGTGCAGAACGGCAAGAGAAAGTGGGCGCGAGTAGTCGTCGGATGATGCGTCTCGTGTAGGGTGCGCCTGCCGGACGGGACAAGTGCGGCGGATGTTGCACCTGTTTGACAGGCGCAGCAGTCGCATGTAGTCTCGTCAGTCGCCCCGCATGCCGGTTTGCCACTTCAACGTGGCCCGGAACGGTGGAGCCCGGTTTGACACCAACACTCGAATCGTCTGGTCGTTCGCGGCCTCGGATCGGGTGCGTGTCGCTTCGACATCGGTTCGCCGCTGACCTCGGTCACGGCGCGCTCGTCGGGGACCCGCTTCTTGAAAACAGAGCAGTGAACGCCAAAAGCCAGTGATGCCAACGGCTGTCCGATGTCAAGTTGGGCAACCGAAGGCTCATGTCAATTCCGTGTGTGCACGACCTTCGGGTCGGCAGACACAAAGTTGCCCCTCGGTCATAGTGTGATCGATGGGCAGCTCTCCGATCAAAGGCCGGCTCGACCCCCCAACGTGGGACGAGTGCAGGTCGCGATCTCGATGGAGAGTTTGATCCTGGCTCAGGACGAACGCTGGCGGCGCGCCTAACACATGCAAGTCGAGCGAGAACCAGGGC
>DASYJT010000265.1:0-4684 GCA_035996165.1 Acidimicrobiia bacterium | reverse complement strand
GGCGAGCACGTCGTGATGCCGCGCGGCGACACCGTGTTCGAATCGGGCGACGAGGTGCTCGCGATGGTGACGAGCGACTCGGAGGACGACGTCCGCCAGATCCTTACGGGCGGCTGAGAGACTTCGTCGTTTCCCGGACAGTCAGAGCAGCTGATACACGGGGTTGTACATCAGGCAGTCGTTGCCCTGACTCCCGCTCGCGCTCTTGTGCCGGGTTGCAACGCCTTCGAGCATGACGCGGCGTCCGGGTGAGAGCCCGGTGATCTTGCGCCGGCCGAGGAACACTGCGGTCACACTCCCGCGACCGTCTTGCACGGTTGCTTCCAGGGATGCGGCGCCCGCGCGAGGCACAATGCGCACCGAGCGGATCTCACCTGCGACCCGGACGGGCTGTCGAAGCAACAAGCCGTCGATCGGCGATCCGCCCCGCTCCGCGCACCACGTGACCAGTTGCTCACGATCTTGCTGGTCGACCGGCTTCGTGAACTTCTCGACGAATTTCCGCATCGGCACGCGGCGACCTCCAACTCAGGTTCCAAGGCTAGCCCCGCGCGAATGCGAAGATAGAACCCATGCCGCACTCCTCTCGCTCCTTCGGCGCGTGCATCGCCGCGCTCGGCCTCGTGGTCGCGCTCACCGCGTGCAGCGGTGGCAAGAAGCACACGACCGCGCAGTCGGTCACCAGCACGACCAAACCGAAAGTCCTCGGCGTCAAGACGTCGGTGTTGAGGGTCGGTGCGGTCGACATCCAGAGTGCCGGGCCCGTCAAGCAGATCGACACGAAGACCGGCAAGGCGGTGCTGAATCGCGCGCAGGAGTACATCAACCGAGCCGTGTTCTCGCCGCTGAAGAACGGCAAGATCGGCAAGAACTTCGGAGCGCTCTTCGACGCCGGCGCGAAAGCGACGGCGATCGGCCCCGACAAGGCGGCGCTCACGGAGCTCTCCGTCGGCAAGGTCGCGAACCTCACGACGAAGGCCACGCCGGTCCACCTGTCGGCGCTCGAGGGATCCTTCGGTGAGACCATCTACCTCGCCACCGACTTCGACCTCGACATCAGAGGGACCACCAGCGCCGGGACCCTGCGCATCGCCCGGCATGTCGAGTTGACGTTCGCGAAGTCCGGCACGACCTGGCTCGTCACCGCGTACCGCGTGCAAGCCGTGCGCAAGTCGAAGGCGGGCACGACCACCACGACCGCGACCGGAGGGAAGAAGCCGTGAACGATCCCACGGTGAACATCCGCGCCCCGAAGCATCGGCGGCTGCGGCGCGCAACCAAGCGCGTGGCGGTCGCGTTCGTCGGCATCACAACCGCGTTGGTACTCGCGTGCGTCGGCATCGGCGCGGCATGGCTCGCCGGGGTGCACGTGCCGCTCGCGTCCGGAGCCACCTATCTGCGCGTCGAAAAACTCGTTCCCCTGTCGGCCGCCGACCGGGTCACGGGTGGTCTCAATTCTCCGTTCTTCATCCTGCTGGTCGGCAACGATTCGCGTCCGGGTGTCGGCGGGGCGCGCGGCGATGCGCTGCACGTGCTCGGCGTCAACCCGGCGATGCATCGGGCGACGATGATCGACATCCCGCGCGACACCTGTTGGGCGGGCGACAAGATCAACGTCGGGAACACGCGTGGACCGCGCACCCAGGCGAACGACGTCGGCGGGCTGCTCGGCGTGCCGATCGCCTATGTCGTCGACGTCGACTTCGCGGGGTTCACGGGCCTCGTCGACGGTGTCGGTGGCGTCGACGTCAACGTGCCTACCCAGATGCACGACGTGTACTCGGGCGCGTTCTTCAGTCCCGGCAAGATCCACATGAGCGGCGACCGGGCGCTGGCCTTCTCGCGCGACCGCCACGACTTCCCGACGAGCGACATCGTGCGCACGCACAACCAAGGGCTCCTGATCCTCGACGCGATGCGCCAGCTGCGTTCGCAGATGCAGAACGCGCCGGGCGAGTTCAAGCTGCTGGCCCTGCTCGGGCGGCACGCGCAGCTCGACGGCATCGGGATCAAGGATCTCTACCGGCTCGGGCGCATCGCGTTCTCGCTGAATCCCGACCAGATCCAGAACATCACCATCCCGTACACGGGCGGCAGTTGCCTCGGCCTTGGAGCAGGGGCCGGCGGACTCTTCGCAGATTTCCGCGACGACGCGGTGGTCGAGTCACCGCACTGACCTCTCGGCGCGCGCTTCGACGGCGCACCCTGTCAGTACGCTCGGGTCGATGGCAATCGGGGCTCGGGAGCCAGTAGCCCCACCGGCGGTTACGCCGGTGGTCACGCCGGTCGTTACGTGCGAATCAGTCGACGCACGCGCCGCGCTCGACGAGCTGGCCGCCGACCCCGAAATGATCGGTCGTTGCGTCCACCGAGAGGTACTCCCGGAACGCCCCGCGATCTACCGCGAGCTCGCCAAGCCGCTGCATCCGGAAGTCGCCGCCCGCATCGCGGCTCGAGGAATCCCGGGCCTGTACGCGCACCAGGCCGCGGCGATCGACGCGCTCCGCGAGCGGCGGTCGGTCGTCGTCGCGACCGGAACGGCGTCGGGTAAATCGCTCTGCTATCAGGCGCCGATCGTGTCGTCGGTGGTCGAAGGCGAACGCGACACCGCCCTTCTGCTCTTTCCGACCAAGGCGCTCGCGCAGGACCAGCTCCGTTCGTTGCGCTCGTGGCTCGTTCCCGGACTTCGGGCAGTCACGTACGACGGCGACACCGCGGGCGACGACCGCGCGTGGGCGCGCAAGAACGCCAACGTGGTGCTCACGAATCCGGAGATGTTGCACATGGGGATCCTCCCGTCGCACAAGCGATGGGCCACCTTCCTCATGCGCCTGCAATACGTCGTCGTCGACGAGTTGCACACGCTGCGCGGCATCTTCGGATCGCACGTCGCGCACGTCTTACGCCGGCTCCGGCGCCTGTGCGAGCACTACGGCTCCGATCCCACGTTCTTCTTCGCGAGCGCCACGATCGGGAATCCGGGCGAGCTCGCAAGCGCGCTGTGCGGACTCGAAGTCGAACAGATCATCGACGACGCGTCGCCGCGCGCCGAACGAGTGCTCGCATGCTGGCAACGGCCGCTGCTCGACGCGCACTCCGGCGCGCGTGCGTCGGCGAACATCGAAACCGCCGAGCTCATGACCCGCTTCGTGCGGTCGGGTCACCAGACCCTCGCGTTCACCCGGAGCCGCCGGGGCGCCGAAGTCGTCGCCCAGTACGCCCGGCGGCGCCTCGCCGCGGCCGCGCCCGAGCTCGCCGATCGCGTCGCCGCGTATCGCGCCGGCTACCTCCCCGAGGAACGGCGCGCGCTCGAGCTCGATCTGTCGAGCGGCCGCCTGCTCGGAATCGCGGCAACCAACGCGCTCGAGCTCGGCATCGACATCGGCGGCCTCGACGCGGTCGTGCTCAACGGCTTCCCCGGGACGCTCGCGTCCATGTGGCAACAGGCCGGGCGCGCCGGGCGCACGGGCCGGCGCTCTGCGGCCGTGCTCGTCGCCGGCGACGACCAACTCGACCAGTGGTATGCCGCGCACCCGGGTGAGCTGACTCGGCGCGCGCCCGAGCGCGCGGTCGTCAACCCGCAGAACCCGTTCATCGTTCGGGCGCAGGTCGCGTGCGCCGCGGCCGAGATGCCGTTGAGCCTCGACGACGAGCGCTGGTTCGGCGCCGGCCTCGACGACGCGGTGCGCGATCTCGTGCGCGACGACCAGCTCATGCCGCGTGGCGGCCGGATGTACTGGTCGGGCGGCGACTCACCGGCCCGAGGCGTCGGGCTGCGCAGCGGTTCGTCGGTCGAGTATCGCCTGCTCGACCGCGAGAGCGAGCGGACGATCGGCACCGTCGACGACGCCCGGGTGTTCGCAGTCGCCCACCCCGGCGCCGTGTATCTGCACCAGGGTCGCCAGTACCGAGTCGATCGTCTCGACTGCGACGAGCACATCGCGATCCTCGACCCGTTCGACGACGCCGACGAATACACGCAGGCGCGCACGACCACCGACATCACGATCGTCAAAGAGGACGCATTCGCGCCGATCGGCGACGCGATCGTGCACCTCGGGTCGGTCGAGGTACGCAGCCAGGTCGTGGCGTTCCAACGCAAACAGATCTCCACCAACGGTGTCATCGAGGTGTGCGATCTCGATCTGCCCGAACGCGCACTCGTCACGCGGGCGTGCTGGTACACCGTGCCGCTCGAGGTGCTGGAGGCGGCGCACATTGACGTCTCGGAGGTCGTCGGCGCGGTGCACGCCGCGGAGCACGGACTCATCGGGATGCTGCCGCTGTTCACGATCTGCGACCGCTGGGACGTCGGCGGCGTCTCGATGGCGCTGCATCCGCAGACCGCGGAACCGACGATCTTCGTGTACGACGGCTATCCCGGCGGCGCCGGCATCGCCGAGCTCGCGTTCGAAGCCGCCCAGCGCCATGTGCGCGCGACGCTCGATCTCGTGGCCGCGTGCGCCTGCGACGACGGTTGCCCCTCGTGCGTCCAGTCCCCGAAGTGTGGCAACTGGAACGAATACCTCGACAAGGGCGGCGCGATCACCCTGCTGGGTTTGATGTCGCGCGCGGCGGTACGCGGCTGAGGTCGACCTCCGCGCGCGCGTGCACGACGGCGCGGCCGGCGGTACCGACCATCTCCACAGTCACCTCGGCCGCATCGCCCGAGCAGACACAGGCG
>DASYJT010000264.1:0-5106 GCA_035996165.1 Acidimicrobiia bacterium | reverse complement strand
CGTCACATCCGTACCGGCGCCGGCGGCGCCGTCGAGCTCCGCGCCGCACGACTCGTCGGTCGGCGCCGACCGAGGTTCCGCCGATACCGGATTCGCGACGGTCCTCGCGGGCATGAGCAAGCGCGGCTCGGCGTCGGATCCGCAGGCCGACGGCACTCCGGTGAAGGCAACGACCGGTAAGTCGGGACCCGAAGCCGGCGCGCCGGGCGCGGGCGAGGCACTCGGCGCCGCCGACGGCACCACCGATCCGGTGACGCTTGGCCTCCTCGCCGCCCTCGCGGGAACGATGCCGCTCGATGCGCGCCCGGAACCGGCTGCCGCCGCGCCCACACCGGGCGCCGGAACTGTTCCCTCCGACGCGAAGTCCGAGGTCGCCGCGGCAATGGCCACGGCCGCACCGCTGCCCGAGGCGCCGGGCGGGGCAGCCGGCGTCGCCGAGGCGACCGCGGGCGCGGCTGCGCTCGCCGATGTGGCTCCGACAACTGCGGCACCGACACCGAACGCCAAGGCGGACGCCACGACCCCGACAGCCACCGCCGCGGACCAACCCGCGCCGACCACGACCCCGACGACGAAGCCCGCCGCGCCCGCCACCACGCCAACCGCGCCCACCGGCGCGCCCGCAGGGCCGAGTGCGCTCGACGCGGCGACCGCGGCCGTCGTCACGGCCACCGCCGCGGCCGCCGCCGCAGCAGCCGCGACCACTCCGGTTCGCGCGGAACCCGCGCCGAAGTCCGATGGCGTCGCCGACAACGCGTTGGTCACCGCCGCGGCGGCCGCCGCCGACCATGCGCCGGCGCCGGAAGCCGTCGTGGCCGCCGACGCGCCCGCGGCGCCCGCGCCGCCGACGCCACCGCCGGCCGCCGCGCAGCTCGCCGCCGCGATCCGACCGTTGCCGCGCGGAGCCGACGGCTCGTACCAGCTGAAGCTCGAGATGCGCCCGCCCGAGCTCGGGCGCGTCGACATGCGCATCGAGATGCGCGAGGGCGTGATCCACGCCTCGATTCACGCCGAGCACCCGCAGACCGCCGAGCTCGTGCGCGCCGCGCTCGACGACCTTCGGGCGCGGCTCGACGCCGACGGTGTCCGTACCGGTCAGCTGACCGTCGACGCGCAGGGCGCGGGCACATCGCAGCACGAACAGGCCTCGACACCCGAGCGACTCGACGACGGACCTACGCCGCAACCCGAACCGTCCGTCGTCGCAACCGCGCCGACGACGAATCCCGACTCGCTACTCGACGTCCGGATCTGAGGAGCATCTATGAGCACCGTGTATCCCATCACCACCACGCAGCCGCCGACGACCGCGGCGCCGACGACCGACACGAACAGCAGCAACGCGCTGAACCAGGACACGTTCCTGACGCTCCTCGTGGCGCAGCTGAAGTACCAGGACCCGATGCACCCGGCCGACAGCACGCAGTTCCTCACCCAGACCGCGCAGTTCACCGAGGTCGAGACGCTGCAGAAGATGGCCAAGCAGCAGGCGGCGCAACAGGCCGCAAGCCAGCTGCTCGCCGCGTCCACGATGATCGGCCGCCCTGTGACATACGGGCTCGCGCAGACCGGCAGCCCCACGCCGACGAGCGTCATCTCGGTGCGCGGTTCACTGCCGTCCGACGCGGCGGTGGGCGCGACCGCCACGACCACCGCGGAGGTCTTCACGGCGAAGGGTTCGAAGATCCCGCTCGAGCTCCAGTTCACCAAGACCGCGAGCGGTTGGACCGTCCAGGCGCTCAGCAGCGGGACGAAATTCGGCAAACCGGTCGCGCTCACCTTCGATGCGAGCGGCCACGCGAACAACGACGTCACGATTCCGGCGTCCGCGCTCGACGGCATCGTCGGCACCGCGGGCGACTGGCCGGCGACGGGCGTCACGCTCGGCTTCGGGCCGGCGACCGATCCCACCCGCCTGCGCCTCGACACCGGAACCGCGACCGTCGCGGTCGCCGAGCAGAACGGCAACGACGGTCAGACCGCGAGCGGCGTCGTCACAGCAGTCCATCTCACCGCCGACGGGCCCCAGCTCGTCATCGGCGGCCAGAACATCCCCTACACGTCGATCACCGACGTGCAGTCGTAACCGAACCACAGACCCATCCAAAAGAAAGAAGGCACAACATGCTTCGCTCGATGTTCGCCGCAGTCTCGGGTCTGCGGTCCCACCAGGCATTCATGGACGTTGTCGGTAACAACATCGCCAACGTCAACACGACCGGATACAAGACCAGCAGCGTGCTCTTCGAAGACCTGTTGAGCCAGCAGCTCTCGGGCGCGGGCTCGCCCACCGGCGCAACCGGTGGTACGAACCCCGCCCAGGTCGGTCTCGGTGTGCGCCTGACCGGCGTCAGCATCAACTTCGCCCAGGGCGCGACCCAGTTGACGGGTCGTTCCACCGATTTCGCGATCCAAGGCGACGGCTTCTTCGCAGTCGACCAGGGCGGCCAGAGCGCGTACACGCGCAACGGCAGCTTCTCGCTCGACGGCAACGGCAACCTCGTCACCGCCGACGGCGCGTTCGTCAAGGGTTGGCAGGCCGACCAGAGCGGCAACGTGAGCACGAACTCCAGCGTCGGGCACCTGAAGATCCCGGTCGGTCAGATCATCAACCCGATCACCACGACCACCATGAAGATCGGCGGCAACCTGCCGGCCGACGCCACGGTCGGCACGGTGGTCAACGCCGGCATCAACGTCGACAACAGCCTCGGCACGTCGATCCCGCTGCGTGCCGAGTTCACGAAGATCGCGAACGCGGCCGGGCAGGTGAACTGGCAGGTGAAGGTCTTCGACTCGGGCAACAACGTGGTCATGGGCGCCGCGCCCGTCACGTTTGACCTGAACGGCGCGCTCACGAGCGGCAACATCACCGTGACGAAGGCGCAACTCGACACCATCGCCGGGACGAGCGGCACGTGGTCGAACTCCGGAATCACGCTCAACTTCGGCGTCTCGACCGACCCGGACCGGCTGAGCGGTGCGGGCGGGCTCAACACGGCGGCCGCGCTGTCGCAGAACGGTTCGGGCGTCGGTTCGGTCATCGGCTTCAGCGTCTCGGAGCAGGGACTCATCACCGGCACGTTCTCGAACGGCCGGAGCCAGGCCCTCGGTCAGATCGCCCTGGCGACCTTCTCGAACCCGAACGGTCTCGTGAAGAACGGCTCGTCGCTCTACACCGAGACCGTCAACTCGGGGAACGCGCAGATCGGCGTCGCCGGTCAGGGCGGGCGGGGAACGCTCTCGGGCGGAACCCTCGAGATGTCGAACGTCGACCTCGCGGCCGAGTTCACGAACCTGATCGTCGCGGAGCGTGGTTTCCAGGCCAACTCCCGGGTGATCACCACCTCTGACCAGATCCTGCAGGACCTGGTCAACCTCAAGCAGTAACGGACTTCACGGCCGAGAACGCTCCGCGTGGGGCCGGTGACGAGCGAGACCTCTTCACCGGCCTGCGCGGGGTGCCGATAAAGCACGAGTAACAATCGAGCGAGAGGTCCAGGGACGGACACATGATCACCGTCACGCGGCTCAACGGTCCGGCATTCGCGCTGAATCCAGATCTCATCGAGCGGGTCGAGGCAACGCCCGACACCGTGATCCATCTTGTCGGCGGCACCAACTACGTGGTCGTCGAGAGCGTGGAGGAGATCGTGACGCGGGTGCGCGAATCGCGAGCCGCGATCATCGCGCTGTCCCACCTCATCGACCAACGCACGGACGGCGGGCCGAACCTGCGCGTCGTACCGAGCGCTGAGCCGGAGGAATAGCAGTGGCAGAGGGACAAGGCGAGGGCGAAGCCGCTCCCGAAGAGGAAAAGAAGAAGGGCGGCGCGAAGAAGCTCATCATCAAGATCGTGCCGCTCATCCTCATCGCGCTCGTGATCGCGAAGATGACCGTGTTGAAGCCGCCGCCGCCCACCGCGGCGCAGGTCAAGGCCAAGGCGGAGGCCGCGAAGCTCGCGCTCGACACCAAGTGCGCCCTCGCGAACGACCAGACGCCGCCCAAGGCGCCGGCGGTCAAGGATCCGAAAGCCAAGTCGACGACCCCGACGACCGTGGCCGCACCGATCGGTCCGGTCCTGGAGCTCGACTCGAAGACGATGAACCTCGACGGGACCCACTTCTTGAAGATCGGGATCTCGCTCCAGCTCCCGGCGGCGTCGGTGCCCGACGACGTCAAGATCAAGGAGAACTGGGGCAGCATCGCCAGCCAGCTCGCGATCGACACGTTCAGTGGTCGCTCGTTTGCCGAATTGTCGAGCGACTCCCTCCGCCGCCAGCTGCAACACGAGATCGGCAACGAGGTCTGCCGAAGGACCGAGGGCAAGGTCGTCACCGTGTACTTCATCGACTTCGTGATGCAGTAGCGAATCGCCCCTTTCGGGCCTCAACTCGGACGGTTTCGGGCCGATCAGCCCTCGTGGCAACGACCACTACGAGTCGCCGGGGCCGGGGGCAATCGAACGTTGTTCCGTTCGACTTCCGGCGCCCTAACAAATTCAGTCGCGATCATGTGCGCGCGTTTCAAATCGTGCACGAGACGTTCGCGCGTCAACTCTCGACCGTGCTCGCAACGACGTTGCGCGCGGGAGCGAGCAGCGCGTTCGGAAAGGTCGAGCAGCTGACGTACGACGAATACGTCCGTTCGCTGCCCAACCCCTCGTACATGGTCATCCTGTCGCTCAACCCGTTGCCGGGCGCGGCGCTGTTGCAGTTCCCGCTCCCGATCACGTTCGCCGCGATCGACCGGCTGCTCGGCGGTACCGGCGACGCGGCGAGCCCGAAGCGACCGCTCACCGAGATCGAGCAGAACCTGATGCGGTCGGTCGTCGACCGTGCCCTGCGCGAGCTCGAGTACGCGTACGAGACGCTCGTGCGCGTCGAGGCCGAGATCGTGCAGCAGGAGTTCAATCCGCAGTTCGCGCAGATCGCCGCTCCCTCCGACATGGTGCTGGTCGTCTCCTTCGAGATGCGCATCGGTGAGAAGCGCGGCAACGCGACGATCTGTGTGCCGTTCGCGACGTTGTCGCCGGTGCTCGAGAGCCTCGCGAGCCAGACCCTCTTCCAGGACCAGCGCGGCGAAGACCCGGTGCTGTGGCAGCAG
>DASYJT010000263.1:0-11746 GCA_035996165.1 Acidimicrobiia bacterium | reverse complement strand
CGTCGGTCGAGTAGAGAAAGGTTCCCTGTGTCTGACGGTATTCTGACGCTCACTGACGCCACGTTCGACGAGAGCATCGGCGCAGCCGATACTCCACTCGTCGTCGATTTCTGGGCCGAATGGTGCGGTCCGTGCAAGATGATCGCGCCCGTGTTGGAAGACATCGCCAAAGAGCACGCCGGGAAGATCCAGATCGCGAAGCTCAACGTCGACGACAACCCGAATGTGGCGCGCCGCTACGAGGTCATGAGCATCCCGACGCTGCTCGTGATCGCGGACGGCGAGGTGAAGAAGCGCCTCGTGGGCGCCAAGGGCAAGCCTCAGCTGCTCGAGGAGCTCGCCGAGTTCATCGATTGACGGGCTCCGTAGTGGTGCTCCGGCGCGGTGACCGAGGCAACGCAGTGCGCGATCTGAGCGCGCGGCTCGGCTCGCACCGGTCGTCGGGCGCCGTCGCGGTCGACGTGTTCGACGACGCGCTCGAAGCCGCGGTCCGTGATTTCCAGAAGGAGCGCGGGCTACGCGTCGACGGCATCTGTGGGCCCGAGACGTGGGGCGCGCTCATCGAGAGCGGCTTCCGGCTCGGTGATCGGCTGCTGTACCTTGCGCGCCCGATGTTGCGCGGCGACGACGTCGGAGAGCTCCAACGCCGGCTGAACGCGATGGGCTTCGATGCCGGGCGAGAGGACGGCATCCTCGGACCCGAGACCGAGAGCGCCCTACGCCAGTTCCAGCTGAACTCGGGCGCCACCGCCGACGGCGTGTGTGGTCGGGCGACTCTCGACGCGATCGACCGCGTCATCGGCCTCGCCGGAGGATCGGTCGCGAGTGTGCGCGAACGCGAGGAGTTGCGACGGGCGCCACAGCGGTTCGACGGGTTGAGAGTCTTCCTCGTCGCCGAGCCGGCCATGAGCGCGCTTGCCCACGCCGTGTACCAGGCGACGGGCAAGCTGGGGGCGGTCGTCGCATCCGACACCTCGGGCGACGACCCGAGCGTCCTCGCGGCGCAGGCCAACAACTTCGGCGCGGGCGCGTTCCTCGCACTGACGAACAGCGGCGACCCCGGCGTGCGCTGCGCCTACTACGCCAACTCGAGCGGCACCTTCCGTTCCGAGGGGGGCTTGTGCCTCGCTCTGCGACTGACCGAGTCGCTCCAGGGCGTGCTCGACGACGTCGACGCGCCGGTCGGTCGCACGTATCGCTTCCTGCGCGAGACCCGGATGACCGCGGTGGTGTGCGAGCTCGTCGGTCGCGACCAGGAAGGCGCCCGCGCCATGCTGACCGCGCGGCTGCCCGACGTGACTCGCGCGCTGGTCGAGGGTTTGCGCCGGGGCGTGGAAGAGCCGCCCGACGGACCTGCCTGAAACTCAGGCCGGCGGTCCCGGGCCCTGACTCATAGCGCGGTAGATGCGCTCGAGATCCTCGAGGTTCGCAAACTCGATCTGCACACGCCCGTGGCGTGCGCCCATCGTGATCCGAACCCGCGTCTCGAGATAGTCGCCGAGGAGCTCTTCGAGCTCGAGGAGCCCGGGGGGACGCAACCGCCCACCCGGGTCGGACGCGGCGGCGGCAACTTCCGGTTTCGCGGCCGGGTGGTCGCTGCGACTTCGGATCGCCTCTTCCACCTGGCGGACCGAGAGGTCTTCGGCGATCACCCGCTTCGCCAGTTGCTCTTGGAACGCGCGATCGGGTGTCCCGAGTAGCGCCCGGGCATGACCCATCCGCAGCGTGCCGTCCTTCAGACTCCGCTGGATCGACGGCGGGAGCTGGAGGAGCCGCAGGGTGTTGGTGATGGTCGCCCGGCTCTTGCCGACGCGCGTCGCAACGTCGTCGTGGGTCAGCGAGAAATCCTCGATCAGTTGTTGATACGCGGCGGCTTCCTCGAGCGGGTTCAGCTCCTCGCGCTGGATGTTCTCGACGATTGCGTGCTGAAGCATCGCGGCATCGTCCGCGACGCGAACCATCGCCGGTACCGTCTGGAGCCCGACCCGGCGGGCGGCGCGCCAGCGGCGCTCCCCCGCGATGAGCTCGTAGCCCCCGTTCTCCGCGGCCCGCACGAGGACGGGTTGGAGAATGCCGACCTCGCGGATCGAGTCGGCCAGCGCGGCGAGCGCCTCCTCGTCGAAGTGCTGGCGCGGCTGTTGAGGGTTCGGTCGAATATCGGCAGTCGGGAGATCCGCCAACCCGCCGGCCTGCTCCGCGACAGTGCCCGTCGGGATCAGGGCTCCGAGACCCCTACCCAGCCCTCCGGGTCGCGCCACGACTCACCTCCTTGGCCAACTCGCGGTACGCCAGGGCGCCGCGGGAGCTGGAATCGAAAACCGTGACGGGTTGACCGAACGAGGGGGCCTCGGAGATGCGGACGGTCCGCGGGACCACGGTGCGATACACCTTGGCGCCGAAATGGGCCCTGACCTCGCGCTCGACCTGTTCGGCCAACTTCGTCCGGGCGTCGTACATGGTGAGGACGATGCCCCGGACGTCGAGAGCCGGATTGAGGTTCGACTTCACGAGCGCGACGTTCCTGAGCAGCTGCCCGAGACCCTCGAGCGCGTAGTACTCACACTGGATCGGGACGATCACGTCGTCCGAAGCGGCGAGGCCGTTGACCGTCAGCAGGCCGAGTGAGGGCGGGCAGTCGATCAGGGTGAAGTCGTAGGAACCGGCGATCGCGGCCAGTGCCCGCCGAAGCTTCAACTCACGGGAGAAGGCCGGAACGAGCTCGATCTCGGCGCCGGCCAGATCGATGGTCGCCGGGACCACGAACAGGTTCTTCACCGACGTGGGTTCCGTGCAGTCGTCGATCGGGGCGTCGTTCATGATGACGTCGTAGATCGAGCCCTCCACGTTGCGGTGGCTGATGCCCATCCCCGTCGTGGCGTTGCCCTGAGGATCGAGATCTATCACCAGAACTCGGTACTCGAGCTCGGCGAGTGCGGCGCCGAGATTGACTGCCGTCGTCGTCTTGCCCACCCCACCCTTTTGGTTCGCTATCGAGATCACGAGGGGAAGAACGACTTCCTCGTCCCCATGCTCACCACCTCGGGCCCGCAGCGATGCGAGGGCTTCCGGCGGCGGGGCCGGGAGCGGTGCCGGGACCGGCGCCCCCGGGTCTACTTCCTGATCCTGCTCCACGCGAATGTCGTCCGTTTCTTCGATTTTCGGCCCATCATCGGTCTGTACGGACACGCTCTCGGTTGGTTGGTCGACTGGCTGCTGATCGGTCGGCGACTCGGCGGTTGGGGCAGGCTGGGCGGGCTGGACAGGCGAGTCGGGAACTACCCCGTCCTCGGCCGGGGAGGTGGCGTCTGGTGCTCCTCTGCCAAACCAGCGCCGACGGCTCTGACCGTGACCCTGGGCGAGCGCGTCGTCAGATGCCATTCCTCGCCTCCCGGAGGGCTGTAATCGGTCGTACAACCCCGACGCAACCTTGCCGGCGGCCGTTGACCAGCCTGCGCGGCAGTAGTGCGAAGCGGGCGCATCGTACTACTGCGTCGCGCGAAAAGAACAGGCCTCGACCTTCATGTTCCACGTGAAACATCGGAAATTCGCGCGTCTACGCGCTGCTGCCGACATCCACACATCTTGCTCGCCGACCATCTGCCCAGGTCGGGGCCTCGTGAGCGATGTTTCACGTGGAACATCGCGGTCCGCGGCCGGGGGTCACCAAATCGGTCGCTTTGTCGGACGGCCGATGCCCCGCGGGAACCGCTCCGGCGTGCTCTCGGTCTTTCGAACAACCACGAAATGGGCCCCGGAGACCTCCACTGGCTGGGCCGGAGCAAACCCCAGGCCCTGAAGCCCGTCGCTTGGCCATCGATCAGGATCCCGATCGGGTGGCTCGCTCACGACCAGTACGCCGCCCACCCGTACGAGCCCGGCGGCGATCTCGGCCGTCACCGCCGGCCCGGCGAAGCTCCGGGCTGTGACGAGCTCGAATGCCTCGCGGGAGTCTTCCGTCCGGCCTACGGCCTCGGCCCGGTCCTCGACGATCGACACGCTGCCGCCAAGGCCGAGTTCCTGCACCGCCTCCCGCAGCCATGCGCAGCGCCGCTGCCCGGTCTCGATGAAGGCGCCTCGGGAATCTGCCCAACGCACACCCAGGACGAGGCCCGGGATCCCGCCCCCCGTGCCGAGGTCGGCGAATTCCGTCGGCGGCCGGTCCAGAGCGTCTTCCGCGGCGGCGGCGAAGCCCTCGGAGTGGCGGATATGCGGCTCGACCGGGCCCGGTCCGAGGAATCCGGCGATTCGGGCTCGCTCCAGGACCAGGCGGAGGTCGTCGAACGGCAACTCAGGTCACGCCGGGAAGATGACCACCCGGCGGCGGGGATCTTCGCCTTCCGAGGTCGTGTCGACCCCACTGAAGTCGGCAACCGTGTCGTGCACGACCTTACGGTCGGCGGCGCCCATGGGCTCGAGCGCACGCTCCTCGCCGGTCTCTTTGACCTCGGCCGCCACCTGCTGGGCGAACTCGGCCAGGGCCTGACGCCGGCGTTGCCGGTATCCGCCCACATCGACGTGGATCCAGGCGCTGTGCCCGCCCGCGTGGTGTTGCACGACAGCTCGTACGACCTCTTCGAGCGCTTGGATGGTGACGCCGCGGGGTCCGACCAACGCACCCAGCCCGTCGCCCTCGATGTGCACCGTCACGTCGTCTTCGTCGATCTCGGTGCGGACGGTGGCCGAAAAGCCCATCGTCCGGACGAGCTCGTCGGTGAACCGCGACGCATGGTCCGCCTGATCCTCTACCGGCACCGTTGCCACATCGACCTCCGCTTTCACCTTGTCCGCCTGGTCGTCGCCTGAATCTCGCCTCGCCGAGTCCCGAGCCGCATTGTCGCCGGATGACCCGGACCGCGCTCCACCGCCACCGCCGCTGCTGCCGCCTCGACCTCGGCCGCCCCGGCGCCGGCGCCCGTCGCCTTGCCCGGAGCTGCGCGGCGTCCCCTGCCTGGTGGGCTCCTTCGGGGTCTCCGTGTCGATCGCATCATCCGAGTCGGCTGCCGGGGAGCCTTCGCCCGAGCGATCCCCGGGACGACCTCCGGAGCGTCCGCCCCGCTGGCCACCGCCCCGGCCGCCTCCACCCTGGCCGCCGCCTCGCGGCGAGCGCTCATTCGGACGACGCCGGCGTTTACGGTCGGTCGGCTTCTCCCTCGAGATCGGCTTTACCCGAGCCCGAATGCGGGCGTCGGCCCGAGCGATCCCGAACAGACCCTTACGCGCTTCGTCGACGACCTCGTACTCGAGCTCGTCGTCGACGACTCCAAGCCGGTCGAGCGCGAGCTCCTTCGCGTCGTCGACCGTGCGGGCTGTGACCTCGATCCAATCCATGTGTCAGCGCTTTCGCTTCTTCTTCTTGCGGCGGGCGGCATTCGGCGACGGGCCGGGTGCTCCGTTGGCCGAACCGCCCGTGTCCGGGGGATTGACCTCGACCGTGCCCGTCGCAGTCGCCGCGGAGCTCCCGATCGGCTTGGCGTGCTCCTCCTCGTACATCTTGTTGAGGACGAAGTGCTGCTGGCCGATCCGCCACAGGTTCGAGATGACGAAGTAGATGGTGGTCGCGGCGCTGAAGCCGTAGGAGATCACGCCGAAGAACAGCGGCATGATCTTCGTGACGGCCTGCATCTGCGCGTTCGGCGCCGCCCCGCCGGACTTGAGCTGGCGGGCCTGCGTCTGGCGCACCTGGTACCAACCGGAGAGGATCACCAGCGCGAGGAGCAAGAAGTACGGAAGCGCCGTCGTGACGCCTTCCTTGGCCGCATTCGCGGCGGACAGGTTCAGGTGCATGCCGAGGAAGTTCAACGCCCCCGGCGGAGTCGTCTTGATCTTGGTGGAACACGCCGCAGGATCGAGCTTGCCGCACATGTCGACGTAGAGCTTCGAGAACGTGCCGTTCCGGGGGATGTGGTATTGGATTCCCGGGTGTCGGAAGGTGCCGAGCACCGCGATTCCGATGGGCATGATCAACAGCAGCGGAAGGCACCCGGCCAGGGGATTGATCTTGTTCTCCTGGTAGTACTTCATGAGCTCTTCGTTTTGCTTCGCGCGATCGTCTTTGTACTTCTGTTGGATCTTCTTGATCTCGGGCTGTACCCGCTGCATGAGGATCATGGATCGCGTCTGCTTGGCGATCAGGGGGAGCTGGATGAACATGACGAACAGCGTCAAGACGATGATCGCGAGCCCGAGGTTGTGCGTGGGGTAGTACAGGAAGGCGAGTAACCACCCAACGATGTGATAAAGCGGGTCGAGGACACTGCCGGCTAACACGGGTGACCTCCACTAGTGGGCGGGGCGGTACGGCGGGCCGGGACGGGATCGAAGCCGCGGCCGCCCAGCGGGTGGCAGCGACTGAGCCGCCGGAGCGATAACAACGAGCCCCGGCCGGCGCCGTGCTCACAAACGGCCTCCCGGGCATACTCGGAGCAGGACGGTATGAAGCGACACGGCGACGCTCGGTGGGCACTCACCTGTTGGTACACGTTGATAGCGCGCACAAGGATTCGCGCAGTGCGTGACTGAATCATCGTGCGCCCACGGAAAGCTGCCCGAGAATCGCGCGCAGCGTGTCGGAAAGCTCCGCGTATGACGAATCGGCCGCGCCGGGCGTCGCCCGCACCAGGTACGCGGCGCCGGGCTCGAGCTCCGAAGCCTGCTCGTGCAGCGCCGACCGCAATCGGCGCCGGACTCGGTTGCGCGTGACCGCGTCGCCCACGGAACGTCCGACCGAGAACGCTACGCGCGGCGGATCGATATCCGCGCCGACTACAGCGGTCCTCACTTCGAGATTCCCGGCGCGACGACGCCTACCGCGAGCGAGCGCTCGAAACGATGCTTGACCACGGACGCGCCAGATCAGGCTGAAAGCTTGGAGCGGCCCTTGGTGCGCCGGCGACGAATCACCGCGCGTCCCGCTCGATTGCGCATCCGGAGACGGAACCCGTGCTTCTTCTTCCGTTTCCGGTTGTTCGGCTGGTATGTCCGTTTCACCCATGGCCTCCTCGAACGCCCGGGCCGAGGTGGGGCCCCGGGGCGGGCGCGCGGCATGTCGTGCACGCGCGCACAAGTGGAAAAACGGAGTCTACGGGCAGACTGCGAATATCAGCAATCCACCCCCGGTAGCGCGCTCGTCGGACCATATGCCCTGGGACAAACAGGTCACCTACGACTTGTTGGCACACTCGGGCGAGAGCGGATAGCGTGCCGCTCCCCCGGTGGACCGGTCGGCCCGGCCTCCGGTACTTCCCCGTGACCGCGGCGCCGCAATTCGGGGCGTCGCATCGAACCTGGCCCAGGAGTGGCCCCGACCGCAGGCCGGCCGGTGGCTTCTCCACACGTGTGGACATAGCTGTGGACAATCGGGGAGTCGGCATGGGCACTCCAGCGGCAGATGACCTTTGGGTAAAGGTCGCGGCGGCGGTTCGGGCCCAACTCTCGGAAGCAACCTGGAACACCTGGTTCCAGGGCGTGCACGCGCTCGACTGCACCGACGAGACGCTCATGCTCGGTGTTCCGAGCTCGGTGGCGGTCGAACGTATCCACACGAGCTACCTGGGCCTCTTGGCCGACGCGGTCCAGGCCCTCACCGGAGTTCCGCACACGATCGAACTCGTGGTCGACACCGCACCCCGAGCCGACGCCGACGACGCGCTCGAGACCACGCCCGACGCGCCCGTCGACATCGACGTGGAGCGCCCGCGCCCAGCGGAGTCGGAAGCCGCCAATGCGTGGCCGAGCACCCAACTGAATCCGCGATACACGTTCGACCAGTTCGTCATCGGCGCCTCCAACCGGTTCGCGCATGCGGCGGCCCTCAGCGTCGCGGAGAGCCCCGCCCGGTCGTACAACCCACTGTTCATCTACGGCCCCGCCGGGCTCGGCAAGACCCACTTGCTGCACGCGATCGGCCACCACGTGCGCGAGCTGTTTTCGAGCAAGCGGATCCGTTACGTCTCGACCGAGACGATGATGAACGAGTTCGTCGACGCGATGCGGTCCAAGGGCATGCCGGCGTTCAAGCGGCGCTACCGCGAGGTCGACGTGCTGCTCGTCGACGACATCCAGTTCCTCGAGCGCACCGAGCAGCTCCAGGAGGAGTTCTTCTACACGTTCAACGACCTACACGGACGCGGCAGCCAGATCGTCATCTCGTCCGACCGACCACCGAAATCGATCGCCACGATCGAAGACCGGCTGCGGAGCCGGTTCGAGTGGGGCCTCATCACCGACATTCAGCCCCCCGAGTTCGAAACCCGGCTCGCCATCTTGCGCAAGAAGGCCGAGGCGGAGCACCTGGAGGGCATCCCCGACGGCGTGCTGGCGTTCATCGCCGACAACGTCGTCGACAACGTGCGTGAGCTCGAGGGCTCCCTCATCCGGGTCGCCGCCTATTCGAGCCTGCACCGGGTGCCCTTGAGTGAAGACGTCGCCAAAGAGATCCTCTCCGACCTCCTCCCGGCCCGCAGTCCCCGGGTCATCACTCCGCAGCTGATCCTCGAGACGACCGCCAAGATGTTCGGCTGGACGATCGACGACCTCTGTGGAAAGAGCCGGCGCCGGCCGCTCGTCACCGCCCGTCAGATCGGCATGTACGTGTTCCGCGAGCTCACCGACTACAGCTATCCGAAGATCGCCGAGGAGTTCGGCGGCCGAGATCACACCACGGTTATGCACGCGTGCGAGAAGATCCGGGGCCAGATGGCGGAGAAGCGCGTGGTCTTCGAACAGGTCAACGACCTCATCAATCGCATCAAGCACGGTGCAAGTGGATAAGGCTGTGGACTACTGCGAACAACACCTACGACGCAGGGGAGAACGGCGACCCGTACGCTCGGGGCAATCTCACCCTGTGCATAACGGTGGAAATCGCGGTGGGGCTGCATACGGGCATCCACGTGGGACGACGCGTGGTTGTCCACAATCCACAGGCCCTACTACTACTAAGACCAAGAATTCAGATTCGAAAGCATCTAGGAGGACAGTGTGAAGTTCCGGTGCGAGCGTGACACCCTTGCGGATGCCGTCGCGACCGCGCAGCGGACGGTGGCGAGTCGGAGCGGGGCGCTTCCCGTCCTCCAGGATCTCCGGATCTCGGCGACCGCCGACGGGTTGGAGTTGATTGGTTCCGACCTCGAGATCACCAACCGCGTGCAGGTCCCGGCCGAGGTCGAAGAACCCGGCGTCGCGGTGGTCCCCAAGTTGCTGGGCGAGATCGTTCGCAAACTCGAGCCGGGGCCGGTCACGGTGGCCGTCACCGGTGACGAGGCAGTGATCACTGCCGGCCGGTTCTCCACCTCGCTGCGCCTGAAGCCGGCCGAGGACTATCCGCGGCTGGCGTCGAACGAAGGCCAGGGTGTCAGGGTCGACTCGTCAGCTTTCGCCGCGGCGCTGCGTCAGGTCGTGCGTGCGGCCTCGAAGGACGATCTGCGCCCGATCCTCACCGGAGTGCTGATGACGGCCCACGCGGGCGGTCTACGCCTCGTGGCGACCGACTCGTACCGCCTGGCAGTCCGCGACCTGAAGGGCGTCAGCATGCTCTCCGAGGGGCAGCGGGTCCTGGTTGCCGCCAAGGGTCTGGCCGAGGTCCAGCGCCTCGCCGGCGACGGCGAGATCGAAGTCGTGCTGCGTGAACGCGATGTCGTGTTCCGTACGTCGCGCGCCGAGGTGACCGCCCGCCTCATCGAAGGCGACTTCCCCAACTACGAGCAGCTGATCCCGAGCGGTTACCCGAACCGGCTCACCGTCGTGCGTGAATTGCTGATGGACGCGCTCGACCGGGTGCAGATCGTGGGCCAGAACCGCGACAACGCGGCGGTCCGGCTCTCGATGAGCGCCGACGGGCTGGAGCTCGCGATGTCGGCCCAGGACGTCGGGAACGCGCAGGAGACACTCGACGCGAAGTTCGAGGGAACCGAGCTGACGGTCGCGTTCAATCCCGTGTTCCTCCGCGAAGGCGTGGAAGCGGTCGACACCGAAGAGGTCGTGCTCGACACGATCGATCCGTTGAAGCCGGCCACGTTGCGCGCCGCGGGTGGCGACGACTTCTTGTATCTGCTCATGCCGGTTCGCACGTCGTAGCTCGTGTTGGTGACGGCCGACGCCGGACCCGCGACCAGCGTCGGGCACCTGTGGTTGACCGATTTCCGATGCCTGCGCGAGATCGACGTCGAGCTCGCGTCGGGCCTGACGGTGCTTCAGGGTGCGAATGGTCAGGGCAAGACGAGCCTGCTCGAGGCGATCGGTTGGGTGGCTCGCACCCGGTCCTTCCGCGGCGTCACCGACGCCATGCTCGTTCGGTCGGGTGCGACCGAGGCGATCGTGCGGGCCGAGGTCACGACCGGCGGTCGCCAACAGTTGTTCGAGGCCGAGATCCGCGTCGCGGGGCGAAACCGGGTCCTCTGCAACCGCCAGACCGTCACTCGAGCCCGCGATCTGCAGGGCCTCCTGCGGGTCACGGTGTTCGCGCCCGACGACCTGACGCTGGTCAAGGGCGGGCCGTCGGAGCGACGCGTGTTCCTCGACGAGATCCTCGCAATGCTCGCGGCGCGCTACGACGCGGCGCGCTCCGACTTCGAACGCGTGCTCAAACAGCGCAATGCGCTACTGCGGGCTGGTATCCGCGACGACGATGCACGGTTCACCCTCGACGTGTTCGACGACCAGCTCGTGCACGCGGGCGCCGAGCTCGTGCGCGGCCGCCTCCGCCTCCTCGAACGTCTCGTACCGGCGGTGGCGTCCGCGTACGCGATGCTCGCGCTCGACGCCCGCCCGATCTCCGCGACCTACGTCAGCGAATCGGCGCCCGAACCGTTGACCGCGTCCGACGCGGATGTTGTCGAAGACCTGCTGCGCGAGTCCCTGGTGGCCCGGCGGCGGGCGGAGATCGAACGGGGCCTGACCCTGGTTGGCCCGCACCGCGACGAGCTGCATCTCACGATCGAGGGTCTCGACGCGCGGTACCAGGCTTCGCAAGGCGAACAACGCACGCTTGCGTTGGCCCTGCGGCTCGCCGGTCACATGGTGGTGCGCGAGCTCGCGGGCGCCGCGCCCGTACTGCTGCTCGACGACGTCTTCAGCGAGCTCGACGCGCAACGCGCCGCGGCACTCGTCCACAACCTGCCGCCGGGCCAGACACTGTTGACGACCGCCGGCGCGCTTCCACCGGATGTGGTCGCGGAGCGTTCGCTCGTCATGCGCGCCGGCACCATCGAGTCCCGGTCATGAAGCGCCCGTCATGAAGCGCCGGCGCGACGAACCGGTGCCCTTGCGGGACGCGATCGCGGCGGTCGGGCGCCAACTCGGTATGCCGTCGCCCGACGTCGTCTCGACGCTCAACGCGCAGTGGATCGACATCGTCGGCGCGACGATCGCCGACCACGCGGAGGTGCGCTCGGTCCGCGACGGGGAGTGCACGATCGCGGTCGATGGACCCGCCTGGGCGACCCAGATCCGCTACGCGTCGAGCGACCTCCTGGCCCGCGTCAACGAGCGCTGTGGCGAGGGTTCGGTGACCTCGATTCGGGTCGTCGTTACCGGTGCGCGCAAGACCCGATGAAGCGTCCGTTTCTGGTACACTGACTTCACGTAAAACACCCCCTGTGACCAGGGCTTTCGTGTGCCAGGCCGGGGTTTTTGGGCACGCCGACGACGGGCTTGCAAGAAGGGATCGCACGCGTGGCGTACGGCGCCAAGGACATCTCCATTTTGAAGGGCTTACAGCCGGTGCGCGAGCGCCCCGGTATGTACATCG
>DASYJT010000262.1:0-9969 GCA_035996165.1 Acidimicrobiia bacterium | reverse complement strand
GTCGACACACGGCGTGTACGAAGAGGAGATCCGCGACATCTGCGCGATCGTGCACGAGCACGGCGGCCAGGTGTACCTCGACGGCGCGAACCTCAACGCGCTCGTCGGCGTCGCCCGGCCGGGCAAGTTCGGCGCCGACGTGTCGCACCTCAACCTGCACAAGACGTTCTGCATCCCGCACGGTGGCGGCGGTCCCGGGGTGGGCCCGATCGGAGTGCGCTCGCACCTCGCGCCGTTCCTGCCCAACAATCCGCTGCGCGCCGAGGCCGGGCCGGCCACCGGCATCGGTGCGATCAGCGCGGCGCCGTGGGGCTCGGCCGGCATCCTGCCGATCCCGTGGATGTACGTGCAGATGATGGGCGGCGCGGGCCTCACCCGGGCCACGCACGTCGCGATCCTCAACGCGAATTACCTCGCGCATCGGCTTGCGCCGTACTACCCGGTGCTCTACACGGGTTCGAACGGTCGGGTCGCGCACGAGTGCATCATCGACATCCGGCCGATCACGCACGACACCGGTGTGACCGTCGACGATGTCGCCAAGCGCCTCATCGACTACGGCTTCCACGCGCCGACCATGTCGTTCCCCGTCGCCGGAACGTTGATGATCGAGCCGACCGAGTCGGAAGACCTTGCCGAGCTCGATCGGTTCGTCGACGCGATGATCGCGATCCGTTCCGAGATCGACCGCGTCGCCCTGAAGGAATGGCCGGCCGACGACAACCCGCTCGTGCACGCCCCCCACACGGCCGACGACGTGACGGCCGACGTCTGGTCGCACGCATACTCGCGCGAGTTGGCCGCGTTCCCCGTCGGCGCGCTGCGCCACGCGAAATACTGGCCGCCGGTCGGGCGGATCGACGGGGTGTACGGCGATCGCAACGTGTTCTGCAGCTGCCCGCCGGTCGAGGCGTACGCGTAACTCGCCGGTCGCGGGCGCTCGTTACCGGGTGTCGGCCCAGCCGCCGGGCGTGCGTCCGTCGGTGCGGACCAACCGGTGGGCGAACAACCAGCGGTCGCCGTCGGTGTCCGGCGTGAGGCGGTCCTTGTACCGGCCCCAGTGGTCGACGCCCGCGCCGGTCATCACCGTGAAGTAACACGTCGCGCTCGCCTCGGTCGGGGAGACGACGTCGACGCGCAGACTGCTCACGTGGTGTTGCATGCGGCCCGGGGGCGCGGTCGTGACTACGTCGCCGCCCACGCCGCGGAAGAAGCCGAGGATCGCGTCGCGGCCCACGGCCGTCGCGCCTCCGATTCCCTGCACCTCGAGGACGCCGTCGGCCGCGAACAGCGCGGCGACATCGTCGAAGCGCCCGTTGTCGGCCGCGTAGGAGTACGTCGCGATCGTGTGTCGCACCGCCTCTCGCGCGCTCAGTTCCCACAGCTCCACGGCGGTGGACGCTACTCAGGCGAAGAGGGCGGTGGCAGCTTGCAACGCGTCGGCGAAGGTACGACGCGGCGCCGGGCGGCTGGGCGAGTCGTACGCGTCGAAACGCGGGCGACCGGTCGCGAGCGCGATCGGGATCCGGATCGGAGCGACCCGCGGACACGGGGCCGGCGCGGGGAACAGTGCGTCGAGGGTGGCGAGCGCGTCGGTGAGCTCGGCGAACGCTGCCCGGTCGCCACCGTGATCGGGGTGCGCCCGAAGTGCACGCGCGCGAAAGGCGCGACGAATCTCGGCAGGTCCGGCGTCGTTGCCGACGCCGAGAACGATACGTGCGCGACGGCCGTCCATGGCCACCTCGTCCTTGAGTCCTGCTCCCGTCCTGGGAGCGCTTGCACCGCGGATCCTTCCGCAGTCCAGTCTGATCGGCGTTCGCTACTCGGGCCTGAACCAAAGGAGGCCGACGGTGTCGGATGCGGGCTCGATCTCGACGACGACGGGGAGATCCAACACCAATTCGGACGGTTCGAGACCGCGGAGGTTGGCGACGACCCGCGGGCCTTCTTCGAGCTCGACGACGAGGATGGCGTACGGCGGCGTGAACGCGGGATCGACCGCGCGGTGCGTGACCGTCCACGAGTACACGCGTCCGCGCCCCGTTGCGGGCTCCCACGAGACCTCGTGCGAGCCGCATTGTGCGCAGCGGTGGCGCGGCGGATGGCGCCAGGTGGCGCACGCGGTGCAGCGCTGCAGTCGAAGCTCGCCGCGCGCGAGGAACCCGTAGAACTCGCCGTTCAGCCCCACGGCCGAGGGGAGCAGGCGGTCGCTCACCGGTCGCGTCCCAACACGACGATGCTGCCGTCGCCGAAGTCGCCCCAACCGGTGACGCATCCGATCTCCGCGTCCGCGACCTGCGCCGCACCGGCGTCGCCGCGCAGTTGGCGCACGGCCTCGGCCACGTGGTTCATGCCCCACATGTGCCCCTGCGACAACAGCCCGCCGTGGGTGTTCGTGGGCAGCGCGCCACCGTCGAGTCGGAGCACGCCGTCGCGCACGAACGCACCCGCCTCACCCCGGCCGCACAGCCCGAGCGCTTCGAGTTGCAGGAGCACGACGTACGTGAAGCAGTCGTAGATCTGCATGAAGTCGAGCTCGTCGGCGCGCACGCCCGCCGCGCCGAGGGCACGGGGTGCGGCGTCGGTCAAACCGATGCGGAACATGTCGGGGCGGTTCGCGATGTCGTCGGCGGGATAGGGATGGCCCTCGGCCCCGGCCAGAATCACCGCGGGCGGGTGGGGCATGTCGCGCGCCCGTTCCGTCGAGCTCACCACCACGGCGACCGCGCAGTCGGTCTCGAGGCAGCAGTCGTAGAGACGGAACGGCTCGGACACCCAACGCGACGCGAGGTACTCGTCGATCGTCAACGGCGTGCCCCGCATGAGCGCCCGTTCGTTCAGCTGGGCGTGCGCCCGGAAGGTCGTCGCGATCTCGCCCGCGTCCGTATCGCGGATGTCGTAGAGGTGCTTGTAGCGCATCGCGATCCACGAATAGAACTGCGCGGCGGAACGCGCGCCGTACGGCAGGTAGTAGTCGAGCACGACATCGCCGACCGCGCTGGCGTCCATGCCGCGGCGCGGGCGGGGAACGCCTTCGCGCGGTCGGAATGCCGAGTAGCCGTTCCATCCGACGACGACCAGCACGTTGCGCGCCACGCCGGCCGCCACTGCCATGGCCGCGTGCTGCAGCGACGCGGTCGGGCTCGCGCCACCCATGTGCACGGTGGTAGCGAGTCGCAGCGTGTCGATGCCGAGGTTCGCCGCGAGCTCTTCGCTGGTCGTGTACCCCGGCGGCGGGATGATGCCGTCGATGTCGGTGGCGACGAGCCCCGCGTCGGCGATCGCCGCGTCGGTCGCCTGCAGGATCAGCTCGATGGGCAGGAACGGTGCGCCGCGCGCGTAGTCGGTCTCGCCGATGCCGACGATCGCCGCCTGCCCCCCGAAGCCGATCCCGCGCTGATCCACGAGGCGCAGAACCTAGTACGGACAGTTCGATCGAATCCGCGCGGCGCCTTGGGGACAGACGACCTCCTGGCTACCATTTCGCCCACGGCGGGGTTGACGGGGAGCAGTGCATGAGAGTGCCGGTGCCGGGGCGTTCGTTGGGTGCATTGCGGGTGCGTGCGGCCTATCTCGCCGCGTGCGCGGTCTTCGCGGGCCTGTTCGTCGTCGCCGGCGCCGGACCGGCATGGGCGGTCGCGCCTTCCGCTCCGGCGCAGCCTTCGGTGTCGGCGCTCAACGCCTCGATCGCGGTGACTTTCGGAGCGCCCTTCGACGGAGGTTCGGCGATCACCGGCTACACCGCGAGCTGCACGTCGTCCGACGGCGGTGCGCCGGGGACGACCGGCGGGGCCGCGTCGCCGATCACGGTGTCCGGGTTGACGAACGGCAAGACCTATACGTGCACGGTGTTCGCGACGAACGGCGACGGTGACGGCGCCGCCTCGGTGCCGTCGGCGGCCGCGGTGCCGAACACCGTTCCCGATGCACCGGCGCAGCCCTCGGTTTCGGCCTTGAACGCGTCGGCCTCGGTGACGTTCAGCGCGCCGTTCGACGGTGGTTCGGCGATCACGGGCTACACCGCGAGCTGCACGTCGTCCGACGGTGGTGCGCCGGGGACGACCGGCGGGGCCTCGTCGCCGATCACGGTGTCCGGGTTGACGAACGGCAAGACCTATACGTGCACCGTGACCGCCTCCAACGTGAATGGTGCCGGCACCGCGTCTCCGGCCTCCGCGGCGACGGTGCCGAGCACCGTGCCCGACGCCCCGGCGCAACCGAGCGTTACGGCCGGAAACGGCAGCGTTGCCGTCGTATTCGTCGCGCCAGTCGACGGTGGTTCGGCGATTACGGGTTACACCGCGAGCTGCACGTCGTCCGACGGTGGTGCGCCGGGGACGACCGGCGGCGCCGCGTCGCCGATCACGGTGTCCGGGTTGACGAACGGCAAGACCTATACGTGCACCGTGTCCGCTTCCAACATCAACGGCAGCGGTCCCGACTCGCTCGCATCTCTTTCGGTGATCCCCGCGACGGTTCCCGGTCGACCGGCGCAGCCCACTGTCGGCGCGGGGAACGGGAGGATCGTCGTCACGTTCGTCGCACCGTCGAGCGGCGGCTCGGCGATCACCAGCTTCACGGCGCAATGCGTCTCGTCCAATGGTGGTACGGCGCGAACCGTCGTCGGGGTGTCGTCGCCGATCCTGGTCACGGGCCTTACGAACGGCAGGACGTATACGTGCTCGGTGTTCGCTTCGAACACCAACGGCGCCGGCCTCGCTTCTCCGGTGTCCTTGGCGGTCGTGCCCAAAACCGTGCCGAGCCGGTCCGCGATCACAAAAGTTGCCGGCACGAACGCCCGTATCTACGTCTCGTTTCTTGCCCCGTTCAGCGGTGGCACGCCGATCACCTCCTACCACGCGCGCTGCGTCTCGGCTGATGGCGGGGCGCCGGCAACGAGCTCGGGCAGTCGCTCGCCGGTCGTCGTGTCGAGGGTGACGAACGGTTACACGTACCGGTGCGTTCTCACCGCGACCAACGCGCTGGGAACCAGTGTCGGCTCGAGCTGGTCGCAAACGGTTGTCCCGGCCGGGCGGGGCTTTCGATTGTTCTCGGGCGACGGCGGAGTGTTCGTGTTCGGCGATTCGGCGTACTACGGATCGGCGGTCGGCGCCGCGCATTCGCTCGTCATCGCGATGACGGCTACCCGCGACAACCACGGTTACTGGCTCATCACACAGGCCGGAGACGTATTCGCGTTCGGCGACGCGCGGTCGTACGGTTCGCTGACGGGTCTTCGCCTCAACCAGCCGGTCGTCGGCGCGACCGCGACTCCGACTGGTCACGGCTACTGGCTCGTCGCATCCGATGGCGGCATCTTCGCGTTCGGCGACGCGCGGTTTTACGGCTCCACCGGAAACATCCGGTTGAACCAACCCATCGTCGCGATGACCTCGACGGCGACTGGGCGCGGCTACTGGTTCGTGGCGGCCGACGGTGGGTTGTTCGCGTTCGGCGACGCTCGCTTCGTCGGCTCGGCCTCGGGCCGCACGTTCCAACGGGTGGTCGGCATGACGTCGAGCGCAACGGGCCGCGGCTACTGGATCACGAACGCCGTCGGCCAGACCTTCGCATTCGGCGACGCTCCGGTATTGCAATCCGGTCCGCTCGCGCGGCTGCGGTTGCCCATCATGGGCATCGTGTCGTCGCCGACTCGGCGCGGCTATTGGCTGGCGGGCGCCGATGGCGGCATCTTCAACTTCGGCGACGCGCCGCTCTTCAAGTGGCCGGGCCCTCTCCAGCTGAGTCGGATCATCCGCGGTATCAGTCGCTGAGCCGGCGCGTCGAGGTACCGACCGCCTATTGGGCGGCGGCGAGGGCGACGGCCTTAGCGTTCGTGGTCGCGGGCTCGCCCCACGGCTTGGCATTGCCGAACGCGACGACCTGGCCGTCGGACAACAACATCCAGTAGCCACCGGCGTGCGGCGTCTGCGCGAACGCGATCGCGGCCGGACCGGGACACCATCCGGCGCCGGGCAGCGAGCCGAGGAAATGCGAGTCGCCGAAGCTGAAGAGCCCGCCGTCGCGCGCCAGGAGTAGGTAGCCACCGCCGCTGCGCGTCGCGATCATCGACGTCACGGGCGCCGCGAGCTGCATCGCTCCCGTCGAGCCCCAGAAATGCGCGTCGCCGAAGCTGAACACGCCACCGTCGGCCGCGAGCAACCAGTAACCGCCGCCGACCGGGGTCGATGCCATCGAGATGACGGGCGCGTTCAATTTCTTCGCGCCGGTCGAGCCGTAGAAGTGCGCGTCGCCGAAGCTGAAGATCCCGCCGTCGCGCGCGAGGAGCCAATAACCCTTGCCCGTCGCGGTCGGCGCGATGCCGACCATCGGTTGATTCAAGGCGAACTTGTCCATGCCGCCGTAACCGTGCGCGTCGCCGAACGCGCGGACGTGCCCGCGCGCGTCGACCGTCCAGTAGCCCTTGCCCGTAGGGGTCGACGCGAGCGCGACGTAAGGGTTGCCGGTCGCCGCCGGGGGCGCGTTGCCGAACTTCGGTACTTGGCCGAAGCCGAGCACGTTGCCGTTGGCGGCCAACGTCCAGAAGCCGACCCCGGCCGCGGCTGTCGGGTGCGGCGTGGGATTCGTCGGATAACCGCACATGCCGTTCGCCCCCGCGCCCTGCGCCAGCCGCAACGACGTGTACGGATCGATGAAGGTGTCGTCCGGACGGTGCAGCTCGAAGTGCAGATGCGGGTCGGTCGTCTCCGCTTCGCCGCTGTCGCCCATGTACGCGATGAACTGACCCCGCTTCACGTGCGAGCCCTGGGCGATGCCGGGCGCGAAGCGCCAGCGCGCCGGATTCTTGCCGTCGTCGGTGCCCGGCGTGTCGTTGTTGATGTGGATGTACCAGTACTTCCAGCCGTCGGTGCCGGTGAGGATCAGCATGTTGCCGGAGTGTCCGCTCGAGTCGTTACGCGCGAACGTGATCGTGCCGTCGTTCGCCGCGAGCTCGTGGTCGAGCTTGGCGCCCATGAGATCGTTGCCGGGGTGGTGGCGGACGCCACCGAAATCGTCGAAGTAGTGCACCGGCTCGACCACCGGGAAGGTGAGCGGGTGGTATTCGGTGTGGTTCGGCGTGAACGCGGCGCCGGCCGTCGACGACGCGCCGACGACGAGCATCGCGGCGGAGAGCGCGACGACGAAAACTCGCTGGATCAACGTGCCCCCTTGGCTGCGTCTCACCCGTTCGGGTGAGTCGACGACGCGGTTGTCGCATATCAATTTCGGATGGTCGAGGTGCCTGCTTGACCGGACCGTTTCCCTCGAACGGGTGATTTACGATCGTTGATGCACATGCGCCAACCGTTGGTGCACAGCGGCGCTGACTAGGTAAGCTCGCGTTACCGACCGGTAACATGCGCGTGAGGAACGGGGTCATGACCGACTTTTCGCTCGATCTCAACGAAGACCAGCTGCAGATCCAGAAGTGGGTGCACGACTTCGCTGCCGATGTCATCCGCCCGGCCGGGCCCGAATGGGACGAGAAAGAAGAGACGCCGTGGCCGATCATCGAAGAAGCCGCGCGCATCGGTCTCTATTCGTGGGAGTTCGTCGCCAACTCGTTCAGCGATAAGACCGGGCTCACACTTGCGCTCGTCTCCGAAGAGCTCGCGTGGGGCGACGCCGGCATCACGCTCGCGCTGCTCGGCACCACGCTCGGCGTGTCCGGCATCGTCGGCAGCGGAACTCCCGAACAGATCGCCGAATGGGTGCCGCAATGCTTCGGCACCGCCGAGGACATTCACATGGCCGCGTTCGCGGTCAGCGAACCCGATGCCGGCTCCGACGTCTCGTCACTGCGCACGCGCGCGGTCTACGACGAAGCGAAGGACGAGTGGGTCATCAACGGGGCCAAGACGTGGATCACCAACGGCGGCATCACGAAGGTGCCGACCATTCACGTGGTGGTCGCCGCGGTCGAGCCCGAGCTGAAGAGCCGCGGTCACGCCGCGTTCGTCGTACCCGCGGGCACGGCGGGCGTGACGATGGGGCAGAAGTTCAAGAAGATGGGTATCCGCGCGTCGCACACCGCCGAAGTCGTATTCGACGACGTGCGCATCCCCGGCTCCTGCCTCCTCGGCGGCAAGGAGAAGCTCGACTCGCGTCTCGCGCGTGCCCGCGAGGGCAGCAGCTCGCGTGTGCAGGCCGCGATGAGCACGTTCGAAGCGTCCCGTCCGATGGTCGGAGCGCAGGCGCTCGGCATTGCGCGCGCCGCGTACGAGTACTCGCTCGAGTACGCCAAGGAACGGATTGCGTTCGGCAAGCCGATCATCATGAACCAGGCGATCGCGTTCAAGCTCGCCGACATGAAGATGCACATCGACGCGGCGCGTCTGCTCGTGCATCGGGCCTGTTGGATGGCCGCGAACGGCAAGCAGTTCACCGCGGGCGAAGGGTCGATGTCGAAGCTGTACGCGGGCGAGACCGCGGTGCGCGTTACCGAAGAGGCGATCCAGGTCCTCGGCGGTGCCGGCTACGTGCGCGAGCACCCGGTGGAGCAGTGGCACCGCGATTCGAAGATCTACACGATCTTCGAAGGCACCTCGGAGATCCAGCGCTTGGTGGTCGCGAGAAGCATCTCCGGCCTGCACATTCCCTGATTTGAGGTAGGTCGGCGGCGGACGTGCTGGACATGGTTCGAAGATCGCCGATATCGCTATCGCTCGCGAAAGAGAAGATTATCTCATTTATGAGCGATGAGATGCTAGTCTGCTTGTATGGACTTCACCCGGCCGGTCGAAGCCGTTGTTCCCGACGCCCAGGGCCGGATCCTCGCGGTGCTCTGCCGAACGACCGCAGAGCTGAACCTGCGGACACTGGCCGAGCTTTCCGGCGTCAGTCTGGCGCATGCTGCGCGGGTGGTGCCGCGCCTCGTTGAGCTTGGCATGGTGGACCGGCGTGAGGTGCCACCGTCGGTGCTCGTGCGTATCGTCCCCGAGCACCTCGCGGTGCGTCCGCTGCTCGCCCTCGCCGGATTGCGCGAGAGCCTGCTCGAGGAGTTGCGCCAGAGCGCCAAACGGATCCGGCCCGCACCCGCCAACATCACGTTGTTCGGGTCGATGGCCCGCGGTGACGGCGACGCCGCGAGCGACCTCGACTTAGTGATTGTGCGCGCGGCCGGCGTCGAGGAAGCCGACGCGGTCTGGGAACGGACAGTCGCAACGTACCTAGATCGGATTGCTCGAGTGAGCGGAAATCCCGTCAACCGGATCGACGTCGGCATCGACGAGGTTCCTGGCTTGGTGCGTTCACGAGCAGAGGTCTGGCGTGCCGTTCGCCGGGAGGGCATCGTCCTCGCCGGGTGTTCGTTTGACGATCTGGCCGTGCGCAGTGGCTAGCCAGCCGCGCACGCGAGCGGTTTCACGCACTCAGGTTCGCGGCTATGTCGGCAAGGCTCAGGAGTACCTCGAGGCCGCCGAAGCGAGTCTCGCCGACGGCCGTCACATCGCCGCGACGAGCCTCGCGGTTCACGCCGGCATCAGCGCCGGCGACGCGATCTGTGGCGCGCGAACAGGTCGTCGCTCGGCCGCCCAAGACCATGCGCGTGCGGTCGCGCTGCTTGGCGAGGCCGGCCCGGATGGCAAGGCGGCGGCGCGCCACCTGGGTCGACTCTTGCCGCTCAAGACCCGCGCGGAGTACGAGCCTGACGACGTACCGAAGGCGATCGCGACGAAGGCCGTCCGAGCCGCGGCTGAGATTGTCTCGATCGCGCAACGTGCGGTCGCAACGACCTGATCATCCCTCGGGACCGAGGGCTCTGACCGTTGCTGCGTCACGACTGCTTAACTTGAGAGCTTGACGCATACCGATATCGGAATATGATGCGCCCATGGCACGAGCCGCGACGACGTCGGACGTCTTCAATGCGATCGCCGAGCCGCAGCGCCGGGAGATCCTGGTGCTGCTGCGGGCGGGTGAACGGCCGGTGACCGAGTTGGCCCAGGAACTGGGGATGACCCAGCCGGG
>DASYJT010000261.1:0-18726 GCA_035996165.1 Acidimicrobiia bacterium | reverse complement strand
CGTGTCACCGAGCTCTTTGAGCTCGTCGTTCGGACCGTCGAGCGCGAGCCGTTCGTGAAGGGTCGTCGCCGAGCGTTCGCGCGCCGCCGTGGTAATCGTCCGGAGCGGGCGCAGCACCCGGCCGGCGACCATCCATCCGAGCGCGATGGAGATCAGCGACATGATGGCGAGCGCGATCGACGACTGCTCGAGCAGCTGATGCAACTCGTTCGCATGTTGCTGCACGGCCTGCCGGCGCAGTTCGACGGCCTGCGTCTCGAGTTGCCGCGGCGTCAGGTTGCCGATGCCGACGCTGCTACCCCCCGCTTGGAGTCCGCCGTTCAGCGTCTTCGTGCCGACCATCGGCCCGGGCGCGGCGGCGGGCGACGAACCGGAGCCGATGAAGACGCCGGTGCTTCCGTTCGGACCCTTGGAGACCACGACTTCATTGGCGGTGGCGTGAGACACGAGCCCGTAGGTGACGGCGAGCAGCGCGATGCCCGACGCGAGGAAGAGCGCGCCGTAGAGCAGCGTCAGGCGCAACCGGATCGTGCGCCGGCCCGAGGTTCGCATCGACATCGGTGTCCTCATCGTTCTCCTCAGATGCGGTAGCCGGACTTGGCAACGGTCTCGATCAACGGCGGATCTCCGAGCTTCGACCGCAGGCGACTGATCGTGATCTTGACCGCGTTGGTGAACGGGTCGGCGGCTTCGTCCCACACCCGCTCGAGCAGTTCCTCCGCCGAGAGCGTGCGTCCCTCGGACGCAAGGAGCAGTTCGAGCACGGCGAACTCCTTCGGCGCGAGCTCGAGGCGCGTTCCCATCCGGCACGCCCGTCGGCGCGCGGTGTCGATCTCGAGATCGCCGTGGCGGAGCACGGGCGGAATCGCCGGTTGTGCCCGCCGGACCAACGCGCGAATGCGCGCGACGAGGACGGGAAAGTCGAACGGCTTGGCCAGGTAGTCGTCAGCTCCGAGACCGAGTCCGTCGACGAGATCGTCCATCGTCGCGGCCGCCGTGAGCATGAGGACGCGACTACGGCACCCGTTGTCGACGAGCGCGGCGCAGACCTCGTCGCCGTGCATCCCCGGGAGATCGCGATCGAGGACGACGACGTCGTAGTCGTTGACCAATGCCCGACCGAGGCCGGTGGGTCCGTCGAGCGCTACGTCGACGGCGATCCCGGCGCGCCGGAGGCCGATCGCGACGGTGTGTGCCATCTCTGCGTCGTCCTCGACGACCAGCACCCGCATGCCGTCTCCCGCCTCACCGAACCATTCCGGCCCTGGACCGTTCTCGTGACCATTCACAATGCGCCCGGCCCGGTTTCGAAAGGGTTTCACCGCTTCCTGTGAATCCTCCGGCACGCGGCTGTGGGCGCGACGCAACCGTGCCGAAACCCGGCGCCGCGTACAACGTCGAGGACAGATCACCGAGGCCCGGAGGACGACATCGTGGAAGACGCCACACGGGGCACTGCCCAGGGGCACCAGAGACTTCTCCGGCGAGTCGGCCCCGCGATCGCGGGACTGATCGCATCGGCCGCGCTGACCGCGTGCGGTGGAGGGTCGTCCGGTCCCGGCGTGGCGAGCGTCGGATCGACGCCGACAACCGCGGCGCAGACCGCGGCGAACAACACCTCGGCAAAGAAAGACCCGCTGGCCATGTCTCGGTGCATGCGCGCCCACGGAGTCCCGAACTTCCCCGACCCCGACGCCAACGGGGGGATATCGATCAACGGTGGCGCAGGGGGCCTCGACCCGGGATCCGCCGTCTTCCAAGCCGCCGACAAGGTGTGCCGCCCGCTGGGTGGAGACGGACCGGGAGGGACCCCGGCGCAGCAGGCCCAGAATCGCGAAGCCATGTTGAAGTTCGCGCGGTGCATGCGGGCCCACGGACTCCCCGACTTCCCGGATCCGCAACCGAACGGCGGGATGGTCATCCAGAAACGGGGTAGCAGCGGCGGAGCGAATGCGAGCTCGAGCAACCTGACCCCGGACTCCCCCGTCTTCCAGGCCGCGCAAAAGGCGTGCGCCGCGCTGGATCCCGGCCACGGCAGGATGCAGACCTCCATCCGGGGCGGCTCGGCCGGGAGCGGCGGCAAATGAGGGCGCGCGGCCGCGTCCTCGTCGGGGCCATCACACTCGTGGCAATTGGGGCCGGGGCGATCGTTGCGATCGCGCAGCCGTTCGGCAACGCCCCGAAGGCCGCCGGAAGCGTCGACAACGGAGCGGCTGTATCGCTTGCCTCGATCACAAGAGAGTCGCTGTCGGCGAAGACGCAGGTCAACGCGACCCTGGGCTACGCCGGGAGTTACAGCATCGTCAACCAGGCGCAGGGCACGATTACCGCCCTGCCCGCGGTCGGCGAGATCGTGAAGCAGGGTGAGGTGCTCTACCGGGTCAACGGTGCACCGGTCGTCCTCCTTTACGGAACCAGCCCCGCGTACCGGGCGCTGGCCGCCGGCGTTTCGGCTTCCGACGTGAAGGGCGCCGACGTACGACAACTGAACGGGGCACTCGTCGCTCTGGGCTACGCCACTCGCGCGCAGCTCGACCCCACCTCCGACGAGTTCTCGTCGCGCACCAAGGCGGCCGTCAAGAAGCTGCAGGCCCACCTCGGCGTCACGGTCGACGGCGCCCTCACCCTCGGGCAGGTGGTGTTCGTGCCGACGGCCGCCCGTGTCACTTCGCTCGCGACCCAAGCGTTCCTTGGCGCGCAAGCCGCTCCCGGGGCACCGGTGCTCGACGCGACGTCACCGGGGCGGCTCGTCATGATCGACCTCGACGCCACCCAACAATCGGAAGTCAAAGCCGGAGACCCGGTGACGATCACGTTGCCCGACCAGCGCACGACGCCCGGCGTCGTGTGGTCGGTCGGCACCGTCGCGACGGCGGCTTCCTCCGACACACCGACCGGCTCCACGGCGAACCCGACGATCGCGGTCGAGGTCGTGCCCACCGATCCCGCGGCGACGGGAACGCTCGACAAGGCGCCGGTCACGGTTGCAATCACCACCGCGACCGCGAAGAACGTCCTCGCCGTGCCCGTCAACGCGCTGCTCGCGCTCGCTTCGAGCGGGTACGCGGTCGAGGAAGTCGCCTCCGACGGCACGCACCACCTGGTGCAGGTGCAACTCGGCCTGTTCGACGACCTGCGCGGGCTCGTCGAGGTGAGCGGCGCCGGGATTTCCGCGAGTCAGCGCGTCGTGGTCCCGGCTTCATGAGGACCGAGACCGACGAGCAGCGACTCGGGAGCGCGCCGATCGGCGCTCCCGTGCTGGAGCTCGACGCGGTGACGAAGACGTACCTCACCGAGCCACCGGTCACCGCGCTCAACGGCGCGACGTTCGCAGTGCACCGCGGTGAGCTCGTGGCCGTCGTCGGCCCTTCGGGTTCGGGCAAGTCGACGCTCCTGCACCTCATGGGAACCCTCGACCGGCCCAGCGCGGGCACCGTGCGCGTCACCGGGCTCGACATCGCGACACTCGACGACCGCGACCTGGCGCGACTGCGCGCGACCCGGATCGGTTTCGTCTTCCAACAGTTCTTCCTCGCCGAACACGAGACCGCACTCGACAACGTGGCCGACGGGCTCCTCTACACGGGTCTCGGCGTCACGGAACGACGCGCGCGGGCAAGTGAGGCACTCACCCTCGTCGGGCTGGCGCACCGTGCGCACGCGCGCCCGACGCAACTATCGGGCGGCGAACGCCAGCGCGTAGCGATCGCGCGCGCGTTGGCGGGCCGCCCGGCCATCGTGTTGGCCGACGAACCGACCGGCAACCTCGACAGCGCGACCGGGCAGTCGATCGTCGCGTTGCTTGAAGAGTTGAACGCGGGCGGCGCCACCATCATCGTCATCACGCATGACCGCGACCTCGCGGCCCGGCTTCCCCGCACGGTCGAGATGCTCGACGGGCGCATCGTCTCCGACACGGGCCCGCCGGCCACCTCGTTCCCGGAGATCTCGCCGCACATGGAGAACGCCGACGAGGACGAGCGCGCGCCGTCCCGCGCCCGACGCCTCCGACCGCGCGACGTCGGCCGCGTCGCGAGCATCGGGCTGCGAACGCGTCGGCTGCGCGCCGCGCTCTCGGCCCTGGGCATCGCCATCGGTGTCGCTTCGATCGTCGCCGTGCTGGGGCTCTCGTCGTCGTCCCAGTCGGGACTCCTCTCCGAGATCGACCGGCTCGGCACCAATCTGCTCACCGTCTCGAATGGGCAGAGCTTCTTCGGATCAGCGTCGGAGCTGTCGGTCGCGGCCCCGGGAATGATCCGGCGCATCGGGCCGGTCACCGAAGTCGAGTACACCGGCGCGACCAAGGCCAAGGCGTATCGCAGCCCGTTCATCCCGGCGATCAACAGCAACGCGCTGAGCGTCGTCGCCGCGAGCCTCGGCCTGCCCAAGACGCTCGCGACGACCGTCGCGCAAGGTCGGTATCTCAACGCGGCGACCGCACGCGGACCCGTCGCCGTCCTCGGCGCGGCCGCCGCACAACGGCTCGGGATCGTGCGCGTGTTTCCGGGCGAGAGGATCTGGGTCGGCGGCCAGTGGTTCTACATCGCCGGCATCCTGGCGCCCGCCGTGCTCACCCCCGAGATCGACACATCGATACTCGTCGGCTTCGAGGCCGCCCGGACCTACCTCGGCTTCGACGGGCATCCTTCGACCGTCTACCTGCGCGCCCGCACCGCCCAGGTCGCGGCGGTCCAGTCGGTGCTCGCCTCGACCGCGAACCCGAAAGCACCGAACGAGGTCAATGTGAGCCAACCGTCGGCGGCCCTCGTCGCCCGCGCCAAGGCGCAGCGTGCGTTCAACGGCCTGTTCCTCGGGTTGGGTGCCGTGGCGCTCCTCGTGGGCGCGGTCGGAGTCGCCAACATCATGGTGATCTCGGTCCTGGAACGGCGTTCGGAGATCGGTCTGCGGCGCGCCCTCGGCGCAACGAAGGGCAACGTCCGGGCGCAGTTCCTCAACGAGGCGATCCTGCTCGCGCTCCTGGGCGGCGCGTTCGGTGTCGGTGCGGGGGCGCTTGCCACCGCGGTCTACGCGACGACGAAGGGCTGGGCGATCAACATCCCCGCGGTCGCGTGGCTCGGCGGCATCGGTGCCGCGCTCGTCATCGGAGCGATCGCCGGACTCCTGCCCGCGATCCGCGCCGCCCGCATGTCGCCGACCGAAGCACTCCGGTCGGCGTGAACCGTCGCGGAGCTACCGCGCCTCGACAACGGCCGAGACAGCACCCGCGTCGACACGGGTACCGGGCTCGACCTCACGCCGGAGCATGGCGAGCCCGACCCGACCTGCACCGCTCGTGACCTCGCCGACCTCCTTGCCGTCGAGCGTCACCGCCGCGCCGCGCACGAGCGCACCGTCGGACGCGCGCAACCGGCGCAGGTGCCGGTTCACGCGACCACGTGAGTCGATACGGCAGACGAGCTCTTGACCGACGAAACAGCCTTTGGTGAACGAGACGGCGACCAGTTCGAGGCCGGCCTCTTGCGGGATCGTCCTCTCGTCGGTGTCGAAACCCTGACGCGGAATGCCCGCTTCGACGCGCGCGAGCTCGTACGCGTCGGAGTCGAGTAGCGGCGCGTCGATCGCGTCGCTCAGGGCCGCGATCGCGGCGACGGGACCGACCGCGTCGAACGCCTCCGCGCCCGACCAGTCGACGGGGAACACGTGCACCGCGCTGTCCGGCGTCGATGGTGGCTGCACGCCGCGCAGCGCCAGCGCGCCGACGGGAACTTCGGTCACCTCGACCTTGACCCGGATCTTGAACCGGTTCAGCCCGCTCGCGAGCTCTGCCCCGAAGCCGCCTTCGCAGACGCACCACCACGTGTCGGAGTCGACGTGGACGATGTAGAAGTCGACGAGCAGCTTCCCCTGTGGTTGGAGGAGCAGCGAGTGCCCCGCGTCACCCACGGCGAGCGCATCGAGGTCCTGCGAGACGAGACTCTGCAAGAAGGTCGTCGCGTCGGCACCTTCCACGACGACGAGATCGCGTGCGAGACGAGCTTGGAACGGAACGGTCATGACCCTCCGAGGAGTCGTTGCGCGGCAGCGGCTGCACTGAGCAACGCCCGGGCCTTGTTCCGGCATTCCAGGTCTTCGTCCTCGGGCACGGAATCGGCGACGATCCCGGCCCCGGCCTGCAGGGTGGCTTGCCCGTTGCGCCAGAACATCGTGCGGATGGCGATCGCAGTGTCGAGATTGCCGGAGAAGTCGACATAACCGACCACCCCCGCGTACGGCCCGCGCTTCGTGGGCTCGAGCTCGTCGATGATCTCCATCGCGCGCACCTTGGGCGCACCGCTCACTGTTCCGGCGGGGAACGTGGCGCGCAGCACGTCGATCGGACCCTTGCCGGGGGCGAGGTCGCCGGCGACCTGACTGGTGAGGTGCATGACGTGCGAGTAACGCTCGAGTGTCATCAATTCTTCGACCTGCTCGGTTCCGTATTGCACGACGCGGCCGATGTCGTTGCGCGCGAGGTCGACGAGCATGACGTGCTCGGCCCGTTCCTTCGGATGTTCGACCAGCTCGGCTTCGAGACGGCGATCGTCCTCCTCGTTGCGGCCGCGGCGGCGCGTGCCCGCGATCGGCCGGCCGATGACGCGGCCGTCGCGCAACTGCACGAGTGCTTCCGGCGACGAACCCACCACCGTGGCCTCCGGATGGTGCAGGTAGTACATGTACGGCGACGGGTTCACGAGCCGCAGCACGCGATAGACGTCGAGCGGCTCCACCGGCTCGACCAGGTCGAAGCGCTGCGACAGCACGACCTGAAAGATGTCGCCTTCCAGGATGTGCTCTTTCGCGGCGTTCACCGCCTCGGTCCACGCCGCCGCGGAGAAGTTGCGGCGTAGCTCCGGCAGCTCTTCGATCTCGTCGTCGGGCGGCAACACGGGCGTGTACGGCAACGGGCGACCGAGATCGGCGACGGCGTTGTCGAGGCGTGCGATCGCGGCGTCGTACATCGCGTCGAGGGTCTCGCGGTCGGCCCCGGGCGGGGGGTACACGTTCTCGATGAGATAGAGCCGCTGGCCGAAATGGTCGAACGCGGCGACGCTCCCCGCGAGCGAGCACACCGCGTCGGGAAACCCGAGGTCGTCGGGGGGCGGCGACGGGAGATGCTCGATCTCGCGCACTGTGTCGTAGCCCATCCACCCGACGATGCCGCCGTGGAACGGTGGGAGCTCGGGCAAGGTCGGTGCGCGGAAATGCCGGAGCAGTCCTTCGAGCACGGCGAGCGCGCCCTGGTCGGCGGGGATGCCGTCGGGCGGACTCCCCCCGAGCCATTCGATATGGCGACCACGGGCGATGAACGTGCGCGCCGGATCACGGCCGAGGAACGAGAAGCGTCCCCACCGTTGCGCGTGCTCGACGGACTCGAGCAGAAAGCCCTCGCGGTCGCCGACCAGTTTCACGAAGGCCGACAACGGCGTCTCGAGATCGGCGAGCACCTCGCGCCAGACCGGCACGACCGTGTAGTCGTGCGCGAGGCCGTGGAACTCCTCGCGCGAAGGCCGCACCGTGGCCGGGGTCACAAGTGCTCGGGCGCCGCGCCGCCGCCGAACGCGCGGAAGAAGCAGCTGTGCTCGCCCGTGTGACAGGCGCCGCGCCCCTCCTGCTCGACCACGAAGAGCAAGACGTCGATGTCGCAGTCGTAGTAGCCGGCGCGTACGTACTGCCGATCACCGGAGGTCTCACCCTTGCACCAGTACTCCTGGCGGCTGCGGCTCCAGAACCAGGTGCGCCCGGTCTCCAACGTGCGCTCCAGCGCGTCACGATTCATCCACGCGAACATCAACACCTGGTTGGTGCCCTGTTCCTGCACGATCGCGGGCACGAGACCGTCGGCGTTGAAGGCGACGGCATCGAGCTCGTCGACCGTGAACGGGATGGGCGTCGTCACGGGCGGCATGAGGTCGAAATCGTAGCGGCCGGGAATCGCCGAGCCGCTCCGTTTAGGCTCGCCCGCCGATGTCCGGATCAGCCGCGTCTCCCGATCGCATCACGCCTCCCGTCGCCCGCCGCATCCCGCACGTGCTGAGGGAGCACGGCGACGAGCGCGCCGACGACTGGTACTGGCTGCGCAACCGTGACGATGCCGAGGTCGTCGCTTATCTCGAGGCCGAGAACGCCTACGCCGACGCCATGCTCGCCCCGCTCGCACCCTTGCGCGAACGCATCTTCGAGGAGATCAAGGGCCGCATCCAGGAGACCGACGAATCGGCGCCGGTTGCCCAGGGCCCGTGGGAGTACACGTCACGCACGCACGAGGGTTCGCAGTACGCGACGCATTGCCGGCGGCCGCGGGGCGCCGGGCCCGAGGCCGCGCAGGTCGTGCTCGACGAGAACGCGCTCGCGGAAGGGCACGACTACTTCTCCCTCGGCGGCTTCGAGCTCACCCCCGACCAGTCGGTGCTCGCGTACTCCGTCGACTTCAACGGCAGCGAGAAGTACACGTTGCGGTTCCGTGACGTCACGACCGGCGCCGACCTGCCCGACGTCGTCGAAGACGTGACCTACGGGCTCGCCTGGGCCGACGACGGCCGTACTTGCTTCTACGTCCGACCCGACGAGGCGATGCGCCCGCACGAAGTGTGGCGCCACGAGCTCGGTACTCCGGCTTCCGTCGACGTGCGGGTCATGCACGAGGACGACGAACGGTTCTACCTCGGCGTCGAACGCACGCGCAGCGGCCGGTTCATCCTCGTCGACAGCTCGTCGAAGCTCACGTCGGAGGTCTGGTTCGTTCCCACGAACGCGCCCGCCAGCAATCCGCGCGTCATCACCCCGCGTGAGCATGGGCACGAGTACATGGTCGAGCACCACTTCGGCGAGGCGACGGGCGATCGCTTTCTCATCGTGACGAACCACGGCGGGGAGGCCCGGAACTTCGAGCTCGTCGCCGCGCCCGCGGCGAACCCGGCGCGCGAGAACTGGACTCCCCTCGTGCCCCATCGCGCCGACGTCAAGATCGACGCCGTCAACGCGTTCGCCCACCATCTCGTACTCACCGAGCGCGCCGAGGGTCTCGAACGCCTCCGGGTGATGCAGGTCGAGTCGGGCGCGATCCACGAGATCGTGATGCCCGATCCCGTCTACAGCGCCTGGGTCGGCGCGACCCCCGAGTTCGACACTTCCACGCTGCGGTACGGATACACGTCGCTCGTCGCGCCGGTCACCGACGTCGACTACGACATGGACGATCGGCGCGCCACGATCGTCAAGGCGCAACCGGTGCTCGGTGGCTACGACGCGACGCAGTACGTCTCCGCGCGCCTCTGGGCCACCGCCGACGACGGCACGCGGATCCCCATCTCGCTCGTGCACCGGCGCGACGCGCCGATCGACGGAACCGCGCCGGCCCTGATCTACGGCTACGGCTCCTACGAGATCTCAACCGATCCGTCGTTCCGCTCGTCGCGCCTCTCGTTGCTCGATCGCGGGTTCGTGTTCGCGATCGCGCACGTGCGCGGCGGAGGCGAGATGGGCCGCGAGTGGTACGAGGACGGACGGCTCGAGCACAAGATGCACACGTTCACCGACTTCGTCGCGTGCGCCGAGCACCTGATCGCGCACGGCTACACCAGTTCCGCGCGGCTCGCGGCCCGGGGCGGCAGCGCGGGCGGACTCCTCATGGGCGCGGTGGTCAACCTCCGACCCGATCTGTTCGGCGCCATAGTCGCCGAAGTCCCGTTCGTCGACGTGGTCACCACCATGCTCGACCCGTCGCTTCCCCTGACGATCACGGAGTGGGAGGAGTGGGGCGACCCGCGTGAGCCCGACGCGTACGCGCGCATGAAGGCGTATTCCCCCTACGACAACGTGCGGGCCGCCGACTATCCGGCGCTGCTCGTCACCACGGGCCTCAACGACCCGCGCGTGCAGTACTGGGAGCCGGCGAAGTGGGTCGCGAAGTTGCGGCAGACCTCGACCTCGGGCAAGCCGATCTACCTCCGCACCGAGATGGGAGCCGGTCACGGCGGCCCGTCCGGTCGTTACGACGCGTGGCGCGACGAAGCGATCGTTCTCGCGTTCGTCTGCGATGCGGTGGGCGCCGCATGACGACCGCCGCGGCGACGCTGACGACGAGCGACGGTCTCAACCTGGAAGCGGAATGGGCCTTACCGGCCGACGTGCGCGCCACCGCCGTGCTGTGCCATCCGCACCCGCAGTACGGCGGCACCATGCGAAGCATCGTGATCTCCGCGCTGTTCGAGGCACTACCCGCGCACGGCGTCGCCTGTCTGCGTTTCAATTTCCGTGGTGTCGAGCACAGCGACGGGGCGTACTCGGAGGGTCGCGACGAGCCGCTCGACGTGATGGCCGCGCTCGACGCGGCGACGGCGGCCGGAACCACCGAGCCACTCGCTTTGATCGGCTGGTCGTTCGGCGCCGACATGGCGCTCGGCATCGACGACCCGCGCATCACGGGTTGGGTTGCGATCGCGCCGCCGCTGCGTTTCGGCGGGAGCCACACCTACGACTCCGTCGCCCACGACCCGCGTCCGAAGCTGCTCGTGCTCGCCGCGCACGACGACTTTCGCGCGCCCGAGGAGATCGAGACCGAGGCCGCCGCCTGGTCGTCGACGCGGGTCGAGGTCGTTGCCGGCGCGAGCCATTTCTTCGTAGGGCGCACCGAGCGCGTGGTCTCGCTCGTTGTCGACTACGTGGAGACCCTGAGGTCGGCGCGCTAGCGAACGGTCAGAGCGAGAACGCGCCGGTCGACAGACCGTGCGTCGCCAAGAAGCTCGATCGCCGCTCGATTGCGATGTGCCACATCGCGAGGTCGGACTCGTACGAGGCTCGGTCGCCGTCCTCGTACGCGTGCTCCAGCTCGTCGAACGCCGCGTCTTCGGCGTCGAGCAAACTTCGATATCGGCGGAAGAAGTGGTCGTCGACCGCTCCGACGGTCCCCGGGAGAGCGATCCCGCCGCTCGGCAACGGTCCCAGCGACGGTCCCGCCATGTAGTGAGGTTCGGCCATGGGCACCTCCTACGCACGCGCCGGGCCCGAGCCCGAGCGCTTGGTATCGGTGACGGTACTCCTGTCGAGGTCCGCAGGAAACAACTTCTCGTCACCGTCTCGTCAACTGCGGTTTACGGCCTTATGACAAGCCCTCGCTCGGCCAGGAACGCCTTCGCCTCCCGTACGGTGTGCTGGCCGAAATGGAAGATCGAGGCGGCCAGCACCGCACCGGCCCCACCCGCGGCCGCCCCCTCGTAGAGGTGCTCGAGGGTCCCCACGCCGCCGCTCGCGATGATCGGGACGTCGACGGCATCGCCCATCGCCTGGAGCAGCGCGATGTCGTACCCCGACTTCGTTCCGTCGCGATCCATCGAGGTGAGCAGGATCTCGCCGGCACCCAGCGCGCACACCCGCTCGGCCCACGCGATGGCATCGAGTCCGGTCGGCGTGCGGCCACCGTGGGTCACGACCTCCCAACCACCGCCGTCGCGTCGGCGGGCATCGATCGCCACGACGATGCACTGGGCCCCGTACTCCTCGGCACCCGCGCGGACAACGTCGGGATCGTTGACGGCGGCCGTGTTGAACGAGACCTTGTCGGCACCCGCCCGCAACATGCGGCGGGCGTCCTCGACGGTGCGGACTCCCCCGCCGACGGTGAACGGGATGAACACGCGCTCCGCGACCTGCTCGACCACGTGCACCATCGTGTCGCGCTGATCGCTCGACGCGGTGATGTCGAGGAACACCAACTCGTCGGCGCCCTCGGCGTCATAGCGGGCGGCGAGCTCGACGGGATCGCCCGCATCGCGGATACCGACGAAGTTCACGCCCTTGACGACGCGCCCCGCATCCACATCCAGGCACGGGATTACGCGGACTGCAAGCACGCCGCGATCCCTTCTTCGACCGTGAAGCGGTGCTCGTAGATGGCGCGGCCGACGATCGCGCCGGCGAGCCGCTTACCTGCGGTCTCGAACGCCGCCAGCGCGCGCAGGTCGTCGATCGTCGCCACGCCCCCGCTCGCGATCACGGGTATCCCGACCGCCGCGACGACGGCCGCGAGCTGATCGAGCGCCGGGCCGCCGAGCATGCCGTCGCGCGTGATGTCGGTGACGATCAACGCGCTGACGCCGGCGCCGTCGAACTGCCCCGCGAGCGTGATGAGGTCGAGACCCGTCGCGTCGGTCCAGCCGTGGATGGCCACGTCGCTCCCGCGCGCGTCGAGCCCCACCGCGACCTGCCCCGGATGCAGCGCACTCAGCTCGCTCACGACCTCGGGGTGCTCGACCGCGGCGCTGCCGACGACGACGCGCGCCACTCCCGCGGCGAACCGCTCGCTCGCGTCGGCGACGCTGCGGACACCTCCACCGGTCTGCACCCGCGCGCCGACGTTCGCACAGATTGCCTCGATCACCGACAGGTTCGGGTTCCCGCCGCCGAGCGCGGCATCCAGGTCGACGACGTGGATCCAGCGCGCGCCCGCGGCGTCGAAACGACGGGCGACACCGACCGGATCGTCGTCGTAGGTGGTCTGTGCGTCGTAGTCGCCGCGCGCGAGGCGCACGACCTGACCGGCGCGCAGGTCGATCGAAGGAAAGAGGTCCATCACACCCCGACCGGGCTCGTCACCGCGTCGACGAAGTTCGCGAGCATGCGCATCCCGACCGCGCCCGACTTCTCCGGATGGAACTGCGTGGCCCACACCGGACCGGCCTCGATCGCGGCGGGGAACCGGCGCCCGTATTCGCACCACGCGGCGACCACGCCGGCGTCGTCGGGCTCCGGGGCGTACGAGTGGACGAAGTACAGCCACGCCGGATCCGGGAGATGCGCACCGAGGCGCGACCCTTCGACGATGTCGAGTGTGTTCCAGCCCATCTGCGGGAGCCGCACGGACTTCGGGAGCAGGGTGACGCGGCCCGCGACCACTCCCAGCCCCGCCACGTCGGGGGTCTCGTCGCTGCCGTCGAACAGCATCTGCATGCCGATGCAGATCCCGAGGAACGGACGGCCGTCGGAAGCGGCCGCCCGCGTCGCGCCTTCCAGCCCGGCAGCCCGCAGCGCCTTCATGCACGCGCCGAACGCGCCCACGCCCGGGAGGACGACTGCATCGGCCGTTTCGATGGCGTGCGCGTCGGAGGTGAGCGAGGCGTCGGCGTCGAGGTGTTGCAGCGCCTTCTCGGCCGATCGCAGGTTCCCGATCCCGTAGTCGACGACCGCGATACGCGGTGCGCTCATGTGGAAAGCGTGCCCTTCGTCGAGGGCACGTCGTCGCCTTCGATCTTCACCGCGTCGCGCAACGCGCGCGCGACGCCCTTGAACGACGCCTCGATCACGTGGTGACCGTTCTTGCCGCTGAGGCTGTGAAGGTGCAGCGTGACGCGCGCTCCGTCGACGAATCCCTTCCAGAACTCCTCGCAGAGCTGAGGATCGAACGTTCCGATCCATTCGGAGATCGGATCGACGGCGTAGACGAGGAACGGACGACCCGAGAGGTCGAGCGCGACCTGGACGAGCGCCTCGTCGAGCGGGACGAGCGCGTTCGCGAACCGGCGGACACCACGCTTGTCGCCGAGTGCCTCCCGCAGCGCGTTCCCGAGCACGATGCCGACATCTTCCACGGTGTGGTGCAGGTCGACCTCGAGATCGCCCTTCGCCTCGATCCGCAGGTCGAAACCCGCGTGCTTGCCGAGTTGTTCGAGCATGTGGTCGAAGAACGCGATGCCGGTCGACACGTCGGTGGTGCCCGAGCCGTCGATCGTCAACGACAACGTGATCGTCGTCTCCTTCGTCTTTCGGCTCAGCTCGGCGTGCCGGGTCATGGCATGGTCTCGGTCATCGGACGACCTCCGGAAGAGCCTCGCCGAGTGCGGCGAGGAAGGCATCGTTCTCATCGGGTGTGCCGACGGTGACCCGGAGGCATCCTTCGATCCTCGGCCACGACGAGAAGTCGCGGACGAGGACGTCGTGCGCAAGCAGGCGCTTCCACAACTCGTGGGCGTCACCGGCAACCCGGAACATCAGGAAGTTGGCGCCCGACGGGCACACGTCGATCCTGTCGGTGGCGGCGAGCGCCGCGAAGATCCGGCCCCGCTCCTCCACGAGAGCCGCCACCCGCTGCTCCATTTCGGATGCGAAGTCGAGCGCGACCGTTCCGGCGACCTGCGTGGGGACCGAGAGGTTGTACGGCAGCAACACCTTCTCGAGCTCGTGGATCATCCACGTGGGCGCGACCGCGAATCCGAGGCGCACGCCGGCCAGCGACCAGACCTTGGAGTACGTACGGACGACGACGAGTGGGAGCTCCTCCGAGACGAGCTCCAGCGCGCTCCACTGCGCGAACTCCCCGTACGCCTCGTCGACCACGAGCACCGCGCCGACCTCGGCCGCGGCCGCGACCAACTGCTCGACGGTCTCGCGCCCCTCCACCGTGCCGGTGGGATTGTTCGGGCTGCAGACGAACACGACCGCGGGCTTCGTGCGCCGGATCGTCGTGACCGCGTCGTCGGGGTCGATGCGATAGTCGGCGGCGCGCTCGCCTGCGACCACCTCGGTACCCGTACCGCGTGCGATCTGCGCGTGCAGCGCGTAGGTCGGCTCGAACATCAGGGCGCGGCGACCGGTACCGCCGTATGTCAGCAGGAGCGTCTGCAGGATCTCGTTGCTGCCGTTGCCGCACAACAGACGCGCGGCCGGTTGACCGAGGAAGGCCCCGAGCTTCTCTCGCAACGCGGTCGCGGCGCGGTCGGGATAGCGGTTCCATTGCACGCGGCGGAGGTCGTCGAGCCAAGCCTCGACGAACGCCTCGGGCGGCGAATACGGGCTCTCGTTGGTGTTGAGCCGAACGTCGACGTCGACCTGGGGCGAGTGGTAACCCTCGAGCGCGCGCAGGTCGTCGCGCGGCAGGGGCCGGATGCCCGTCACGATTCCGCTTCCTCGCGCAGGCGAACCGCGTCCGCGTGCGCGAACAGCCCCTCGGCTTCCGCGATCGAGCGCGCGGCCGGCCCGACGCGTGCGAGCGCGGCGGCGTCGGCGTGCACCACGTGGATGTGTTTCTGGAAGTCGGCGACCCGGAGCGCGCTCGCGAACCGGGCAGTCCCCCCGGTGGGAAGCACGTGATTGGTGCCGGCGACGTAGTCGCCGATGACCGCGGGCGCATGCGCGCCGACGAACACCGCTCCGGCGTTGCGTACCAGCGACACCAAGAGGTCGGCGCCGGCGCACATGAGCTCGAGATGCTCGGGCGCGATCGCGTTCGCCGCGTCCATCGCCCGCGCCGCGTCGTCGACGAAGATCACGCGACCGCCCGCCTCCAACGTCGAGATCGCTTCGTCGCGGCGGGGCGCGACGACCAGCAGCGTCTCGAGCGCGAGATCGACCCGTTCCGCGACCTCGTCGTCCCAGACGATCAGCGCGACCGCGCCGCCGGGGCCGTGCTCGGCCTGTGCGAGGAGGTCGGCGGCGATCCACGCAGGGTCGACCGTGCCGTCGGCGACGATCGCGACCTCCGACGCACCTGCGAGGCCGTCGATCCCGACCGTGCCGAAGACCTGACGCTTGGCCTCCACCACGTAGGCATTGCCCGGACCGACGATCACGTCGACCGGCCGCAACGCACCGGCGCCGAACGCCATCGCCGCGACCGCCTGGGCGCCGCCGATCGCGTACACCTCGTCGGCCTGCGCGATCGCGGCCGCCGCGAGAATCGCGTCGTCGACGCGACCATCCCGGCCCGGCGGCGAGCAGAGCACGACCTCCGGAACGCCGGCGACGCGCGCCGTGAGCACCGTCATCAGCACCGACGAGGCCAGCGGCGCCCGGCCGCCCGGCACGTAGCAACCGGCCCGGTCGACGGGGACCACCATCTCGAGCACCTCGACGCCGAGGCGTTCGTGGCGCGGCTCTCGTTCTCGCTGCGCCTCGTGCCACGCGACGATCTGGTCGCGGGCGAGCTCGAGCGCGGCCCGCAGCCCGGGTGAGATGCGCTCCAACGCGGCCGAGATCTCGTCGGCCCCGACTCGGGGGTCGACGACATCGACACCGTCGAGCCGAGCGGTCAGCTCGCGCACCGCGGCGGCGCCGCGCGTCCGGACGTCGTCGATGATCTCGGCCACCGCGGCACTCAGGTCGGCGGCGTCGACCTCCGGGCGCGCGAGCACGGCACGGAGGTCGTCGAAATTGCCGCGGAGGTCGATTCGAGCGAGCATGGGAGCGGTTCATCGTACCGGTCGGCACTCGGGAACCGACCGCCATTTGGCCCCGATTCGGGTATGACACACTGCCGCGATGAACACTTCGAGCGACCTCGCCGTGTTGTCGAGTGTCACTGCGCAGGTCGACGAGCTGAGCCGGCGCATCACCTCCCTCGCCGAGAGCTACGGCCAGACTCCCGACTCCGCGGTTGCGAGCGAGCTGTTCTCGACGGAAAGAGCGTTCGCGACGGCCCGGCGATCACTCGACCGGGCCACCACGCTGCTCTCCCGCATGCCCGACGCCTGAGCGCGCCGCCCATCGACTGTTTGCCGGGGTGGCGTTGGAGGTCGAGCGGTCCGACTGGGTCGCCATCAGTAGGTCCCCCCAACGTGGCCGGTCAAGGCACTAGATCGCGCCGCCGACCTTGCCGGCCGACGGACAGATTCCGGCCAAGGTGCACACACTGCAGCGCGGCCGCCGGGCGTCGCACACCCTCCGCCCGTGCTCGATGAGCCGTAACGAGAAGTCGCCCCACTCCGGCGGCTCGATCAACGCGTCGAGATCGTGCTCGATCTTCACCGGGTCGGTCTCCGCGGTGAGCTTCAACCGGTTCGAGAGCCGCGTGACGTGCGTGTCGACGGGCAGGCCGGGTTCGTGGAACCACACGGAACGCACCACGTTTCCGGTCTTGCGACCGACGCCCGGGAGCGTGACGAGATCGGAGAGCGCGTCGGGGACCTCGCCGTCGAAGCGCCCGGTCACCGCCTGTGCCATCCCGATGAGGTTCTTCGTCTTGGATCGGAAGAATCCGGTCGACTGGATGATCGACTCGACCTCGCCCGGATCGGCGGCGGCGAGGTCGGCCGGCTCGGGATACTTCGCGAACAGCGTGGGCGTCACCATGTTGACGCGCTCGTCGGTGCACTGCGCCGAGAGAATCGTCGCCGCGAGAAGCTCGTACGCGTTCGTGTGCGTCAGCGCGCACTGCACGTCGGGATACAGCTCGCGCAGTAACTCGAGGGCCGCCGCCGCTCGCGCCTTGGCACCCCGAGGTCGAGCCACGGCCGCCACGGTACCCTCGCCCCGTGGTCGAACCGTCGGTCGTCGAGGTCCGCCCGGACCAATTCCCCGAGATCGCGAGCCGGGTCGCACGCATCGACGAAGCCGCGCGCGCGGCCGACGGTCATCCCGCGCTCGGCGACGCGGTCCGGCTCGACCTCGAGCACCCGAGCGCGGAATCGGCGGGCTTTTTCGCCGGCGACGACGCGTACGCGCACGTCGCGCGCAGCGACAACGCCGACCCGCGGCACTGGGTGCTCGGGCTCGCCATCGCGCCCGGCAGCCGAGCGGCCGGCACTCGCCCGCTTCTCGTCGCGGCCGCGGTGCGCCACGTCGCCGCGCGCGGCGGTGGGCGCCTCGTGCTCTGGGTGCTCGGCGCGACCGCCGACGACGACAGTGACCTCGCCGCGGTCGGCCTGCATCCGGCGCGCGATCTCTACGAGATGCGGGTGACGTTGCCGGTGGCCGGCGAGCCGAAGTGGCCCGCCGGGGTCAGCGTGCGCACATTCGATCCGGCCACCGACACGCAAGCGTGGCTCGAGGTGAACAACCGGGCGTTCGCCGGGCATGCCGAGCAGGGCGGGTGGACGGCCTCGACGCTCGAGCGCCGCCTGGCCGAGCCGTGGTTCGACCCGACCCTCTTCTTGGTCGCATTCGATGCCGACGGCATGGTCGGGTACGACTGGTTGAAGGTCCACGAGCCGCACGACCTCGACCCACGGCTCGGCGAGATCTACGTCATCGGCGTCGACCCCCGCGCCCAGGGCAGCGGGCTGGGGCGCGCGCTCGCGATCGCGGGCCTGCACGCGATTCACGATCGCGGGATCGGCACCGGCATGCTGTTCTCCGCGGCCGACAACGAGCCCGCACTGAAGCTCTACGGCGCACTCGGTTTCACCGTGCACCGGGTCGACCGCGCGTACGAGTCCGAGGTGGCTCCGCTATGACCGCACCCCTCGACGCGACGACTCGCTACGGCGCCCGCCTCGCCGACTTCGAAGCGCTCGTCGCCCGGCTCGGTCAACCCGCCTACCGGGCCCGCCAACTCCACGAAGGCCTCTACGTACAGCGCCGGCCGCTCGACGATCTGACGAACATCCCGAAAGCGCTGCGCGTCCGCATCGCCGACGAGCTCCCGGTCTCGCTTACGGTCGACACGATGCAGTTGGCCGACGACGACATGACCGCGAAGTGGTTGTGGCGCGCGACGGACGGAGCCCAGATCGAGACCGTGCTGATGCGGTATGCGGCGCGCGCGACCGTCTGCGTGTCGTCGCAGGCCGGGTGCGCGATGGGTTGCACGTTCTGCGCGACAGGCCAGGCCGGCTTCGAGCGGCACCTCTCGGCGGGCGAGATCGTCGAGCAAGTCGTGCGCGCGCAGCACGCGTCGCCGCAGCGAGTCTCGAACGTCGTGTTCATGGGGATGGGCGAACCGCTCGCGAACACCGACGCGGTACTCGACGCCTGCACCCGGTTGCACGACGACGTCGGCATCTCGGCCCGTCATCTCAC
>DASYJT010000260.1:0-1891 GCA_035996165.1 Acidimicrobiia bacterium | reverse complement strand
GACGACGTGTGGTCGAAGGGTCATCTGTGCCCGAAGGGCACGACCCTCGGCGCCCTGCACCACGATCCCGACCGGCTGCGAACACCGGTGCTGCGTCAGCCCGACGGATCTTTTCGCGAAGCGACGTGGGCGGATGCTTTCGCGCGCTGCGACGAACTGTTGGCGCCGGTGATCGCGGAGCACGGCATCGAGGCAGTGACCGCGTACGTCGGCAATCCGTTGGCGCACGCGTTCAGCTTGAGCCGTTACATCGGCATTCTCATCGGGATGTCGGGTATCCCGATGATCTACTCGCCGGGAACGGTCGACCAGTGGCCCAAGAACGTCAGCAGTCACCTGATGTACGGCGGTATGTGGAGCATTCCCGTTCCCGATATCCGCCGCACCGACTTCCTCGTCGCGATGGGCGCCAACCCGCACGCGTCACAAGGCTCGCTGCTCGCCTGCCCCGACGTCATGGGCGAGATCGACGGGATCAAAGCACGCGGCGGCGAGGTCATCGTGATCGATCCGCGTCGCACGGGCACGGCCGACCATGCGACGGAATGGCTTCCGATCACGCCGGGTACCGACGCCGCGTTCTTGCTCGCCGTCGTGCACGTCCTGTTCGCCGACGACCTGGTCGACCTCGGGTCGGTCGCGGAGCTCGTCAGCGGCGTCGACGTGTTGCGCGCGTTCGTGTCGGAGTGGGATCCGGAACGGGTCGCCGCGACAACGGGTATCACCGCGGAGCGCACGCGCCGGCTTGCGCATCAGCTCGCCGACGCGGAGCGCGGCGTGCTCTACGGACGCATCGGTCTGTGCAACCAGGAGTTCGGCACGCTCGCGAGTTGGCTCGTCGACGTCGTCAACATCCTGACCGCACACTTCGACGTCCCCGGCGGGTTGATGTTCTCGCGTCCGTCGGCGTGGCCGCTCACGATTCTCCCGATGCCCGGGCTCGAGAACGGCGCGCCGAACTTCGGGCGCTGGCGCAGCCGAGTGCGCGGCGCGCCCGAAGTACTCGGTCATGTTCCGGCGTCGTGCCTCGCCGAAGAGATTGCAACTCCGGGCGCGGGTCAGATCCGCGCCCTGTTCACGGTCGCCGGCAATCCGGTGCTCGCGACACCCGGCGGCGATCGCCTCGACGATGCGCTCGACGGGCTCGACTGCATGATCAGCGTCGACAACATGATCAACGAAACCACGCGTCACGCGGACGTGATCTTTCCCGGGCTGTCTGCGCTCGAACAGGCACACCACGACGACCTCATCTGGCAGTTCGCGGTCGGTAGCGGCGCCAACTACTCCGCGCCGATCTTCCCGCCGACCGACGGCCGGCCGCACGAGTGGGAAATCCTCATCCGTTTGGCGGGCTTGTGCCTCGGCCAACCGATGCACGAGGTCGACGTCGCCGCGATCGACGACGGCTTCTTCGACGTGCTCGCGGAAGTGCAGGGTCTTGACGGCCCGGCGTTGCGCGAGGGCTACCACGAAGGCGGTCCGGAACGCCTGCTCGATCTGACGCTGCGTACCGGTCCGTTCGGAGATCGCTACGGCGAGAACCCCGATGGCATCAATCTCGACAAGGTGAAGGCCGCGCCCCACGGCATCGACCTCGGTCCCAACATCTCGCACCTGGCCGACGTGTTGCAGACGCCCGACAAGAAGGTCGTCCTCGCACCGCCGTACATCACCGACGACATTCCCCGCCTGGCCGCGCGACTTGATCGTCCCGCCGACGATCTCGTCTTGATCAGTCGCCGGCACCTGCGTTCGAACAACTCGTGGATGCACAACGTCCCGGTGCTCGTGAAGGGCAAGGACCGGTGCACGCTGCTCGTCCATCCCGACGACGCCCGGCGGTTCGCGCTGAGCGACGGCGACCTCGCCAAGGTGAGGTCCGAAGCGG
>DASYJT010000259.1:0-11198 GCA_035996165.1 Acidimicrobiia bacterium | reverse complement strand
CGGCGCGGGTGCACGCGGGCACGACCACCCTGAACCTGCTGCGGCTGGCGGTGACGTTCGTGGCCGCGACCGCGTCGTACTACCTCGTCGAACGTCCCATCCGCGAGAGGGCCATGCGCCCGCGCCTCGCGGCCGCCGCCTTCGTGCCGGCGGCGGCGCTCATGACCGGGATCATCGCGCTCTCCGCCGTCGGCGCCTCCGCCCTCCCCGGCTTCATCTGGGGATACGGCGACCCGCTGTTGTGCGGCAGTCCCCGCCCGAGTGAGGCGGCCGAGGCGACCGCGGCGCAGGTGCGCAGCGGGCCGCTCGCCCTCGGTGCTTCCGCGCGCGGCCAACGCGTCCTCCTGGTCGGCGACTCGACCGCGTGCAGCCTGTGGCCCGGACTCCGCGCGGTGGGCGCCGCGAGCGGCATCGCGACCGACCAGGGTTCGGTGTTCGGCTGCGGCGTCGCGAGCGGCGAGATCACCACCACCCGCAACGAGGCGATTACGCCGCACTCCTCGCGCTGCCCCGCACTCGTCGACGCCGACGAGAGCCGAGCGCTGGCGCGCGCCCGCCCGACCCTCGTCGTGTGGATGAGCATCTGGGAGAAGTCGGATCTCGTGGTCGACGGCCACACTGTCGTAGCGGGCACACCCGCGGGTGAAAACGAGATCATGGCGCGCATGGACTCCGCGCTCGCCCGGCTCACCGCGGGCGGTGCGCACGTCGCGCTCGTCACGGAAGCCGCGCCCGCGCCCAATCCCGCGCAGGGCACGCTGACGACCTCTGCGAAAGCCGACAACGACGGATACGTACGCCTGAACGCGTTGCTCCGGCGGTTCCAAGCCCGCCATCGCAGCCAGGTCACCCTCGTCGACCTCGCGACGAGACTGTGCCCGACCGGACCGCCGTGTCCGGAGAAGGTCGACGGCCTGCACGCCCGGCCCGACGGCCGCCACTTCACCCCGACCGCCGCGACCTGGGCCGCGCGCTTCGTCCTCACCGAGCTCTACGGAGCGGCGAAATGACCACCGTCCTCGCGCCGGCCGACGCCGAACCCGATCTGCCACGCGTCTCCCGCCGGCGCCGGATCGCCGCCGGTGCGCCCGTCTACGTCCCCGCGCTCATGATCGCGATCGGCGGGTGGCAACACCGTTGGGTCGACGAGGACGCGTTCATCAACCTGCGCATCGTCGACCAGATCTTCGCCGGGCACGGACCGGTCTTCAACGCCGGCGAACGGGTCGAAGCCGCGACGAGCACGATCTGGATCGCCGTGCTCGTCGTGTCCCGGGCCGTCTTCGGCGCGTTCGCGAGCATGGAATACATCACGATGCTCGCGAGCCTGGCCGCCGCGGTCGCCGCGTTCGTCGTGGCGGGCAAGGCGACGCGCGTCATGCACCGCGGCGACGACGGTGTCGTCGTGCCCGTCGGTCTGATCCTCGTCGCCGCGGTCGCGGTCGTCTGGGACTTTTCGACCTCGGGCCTCGAGATGGGTCTCGTCTGGTTGTGGATCGCGGGGTCGTGGTACGTGCTCGTCTCGGCCGCGCGCGCAGACAAGGTCACCGGCCGCACCCGGCTCGCGTTCGGCGTGCTGCTCGGCCTCGCGCCACTCGTCCGCCCCGACCTCGCCTTGATGATGCTGGCCTTCCTCGCCGCGTGGTTCGTGCTGGTGCGGCCCCGACGCGTCGGGTTCGACCTGCTCGCGATCTTCACGCTGCCGATCTCGTACCAGATCTTCCGGATGGGCTACTACGCGACCGTCGTGCCCAACACCGCGCTCGCCAAGGATGCGAGCGGCCTGCACTTCGGTCAGGGCTGGGAGTACGCGAAGAACTTCATCGGGCCGTACCGGCTGTGGCTCACCGCGATCGTCATCGGCGCCGCGATCGTGTATCGCTACATCGCCAACCGTGATCGACGGCTCGCGATCGCAACCGCGGCCATGCTCGCGGCGGCGCTCGTCCACGCGCTCTACATCGTCGCAATCGGCGGCGACTACATGCACGGTCGCCTGATGCTCCCCGCCTTCTTCGCGCTCGCACTTCCCGCGTCGATCGCGGTGCGCACGATCGCGGTGACGCGCCGGACCGCGGCAGCCGTCGGCATCGCCGCGTTCGCCGCGGTGTGGGCACTGGTCAGCGTCGTCGCGTTCCGGCCGCCGCCGAACCCGCGGTCCTACCTCCTCAGCCCGATCAGCGACTTTCGGGTCGCGTCCGGCGCCCGGCTGCATCCCATCGACACGCAGTTCGGGCTGAACGGATACGAGGCCGCCGCGCTCTACGCCCGCGGCGTGCGCGGCTACTTCAAGCTGACCGACAAGGCGCCCCGACCGGGTCTCGACCCGCAGGCGTTCGTGCTCACCCTCGGCTCGATCGGGGTCCCGGCATACGACGCGGGCCGCCGGGTCTGGGTCGTCGACATCGGCGGTCTCGCGGAACCGCTCGCCGCCCGCACCGCGCCCGTTCCCGGCCGCCCCGCCGGGCACCGCAAGCAGGTCGACGACGCGTGGTACGACGCGCGCTTCGGCACGGTGAGCACGAGCACCAGCGCGCAGGACGCAGCCGCGCGTCACGCGCTCACGTGCGGCCCGATCCCCGGCCTCCTCGCGGCGGTCGACGCGAAGCTTACGCCCGGTCGGTTCTTGTCGAACCTCTGGCACAGCGTCGGCTACACCCGGCTGCGCGTCCCGAGCGATCCGTCCGTCGCCGAGCAACAGTGGTGCAAGGGACGGTGACTGCGCCGCGCCGGCGACTGCGCGGCGCGGCGACTACGCGCCGTTGCTCGTGAATGCCTTGAGGGCCGCGAGGATGTTCTCGGTCACCTCGTCGGGCGGTCGCGCGGCATCGATGGTGACGAGGATCCCGCGCTCGTCGTAGTAGTCGAGGATCGGGCGCATGTTGTCGTGGAACACCTGCAGCCGATGCTCGATCACCTCGGCATCCGCGTCGTCGACCCGACCGCCCACGGCGCGCCCCGCGAGCCGTTGGCGCGCGATGTCGTCGTCGAGCGCGAGGTACACGGCCGCTTGGGCGTCGATGCCGAGCGGGAGCGCGAGCTCGTAGGCCAGTTCGGCCTGGGCCCGGGTGCGGGGGAAGCCGTCGAGGATGTAGCCGCCCGCGTCCGCTGCGGCGATGATCGCCGCGCCGATGATGGTCAGCACCAGGTCGTCGGAGACGAGATCGCCGCGTGCGAGGCCGGCCGCGACTTCGATGCCGAGGTCGGTCCGGTCGGCCACGTGTGCACGCAGCAGCTCACCGCTCGCGATGTGCGGTACGCCCAGGCGCTCGGCCAGGCGCTCACCCTGGGTGCCCTTGCCGGAACCGGGAGCGCCGAGCAGGACGATTCGCATCGAGCATGTTCGCGCGGGCGGGCACCGGGCCCCTCACCCGGGGGCGTCAGCTCACCCCGTGTGACCGATACCTCCGGAGCGCGATTCCCGACCAGATCAACTCCACGACGCCGAAGGGCCATGCGCCCGACAGGAACCCGTAGACGCTCGACAGGACACAGCCGACGGCAAACGCGAGCACGAAACGGGGCCCTCGCCGTTCGAGCGCGTACATGGTCATCATGAACGTCACCGCGGCGACGCCGTAGAGCGTGACCGCCACGGGCTAGGAGCCCGCGAGCGTGGCGAACGCGTCGAGGATCGTGGCGGCGTCGGCCGGGACCGTTGCCGTGAAGGCTGTTCTCTCGGCGTCGATCTCGATCGCGAACTGGAAGAACGGGCAGCACGCGGCTTCCCGCTGCGCGAGTGCGACCAGCGCACCCATCCGGTCGCTGTCGCGGTCGAGCTGCATGCGCACCGTTTGTGCGTCGACTCGCTCGACCGACACAACCAGCGCGCCGAGGACCGTCCGCCATTCGTCGAGCTGCGTCTGCACGCCCAGCTCGTCGAGCGAGCACGCGACCGGCCTTTCCATGCCCTCCAGGCTAGGGCAGAGATCCGCTCTACGGTCTCGAGATGACGCCGCCGAGGTGCGGAGTGACGTCGGGCTGGCCGCCCGACTCCTGGAACCGCTGCATCACCTGTTCGAACGGAGCGGGCCGGGCGAACAGGTAGCCCTGGCCGTAGTGACAACCGAGGCGTTGGATACGGCGGAGCTTGCGATCGGTGTCGATTCCCTCGGCCACGACCTTCAGGTCGAATGCGCGCCCGAGCTGCACCATCATCTGCAACAACACGAGGTCGGAGCTCTCGTCCTCGAGCACGGCGACGAACGACCGGTCGATCTTGAGCTCGTCGATCGGCAGCTGCTGCAAGTACGTCAGCGAGCTGTATCCCGTACCGAAGTCGTCGAGGGCGATGCGGACGCCGAGCGCCTTGAGCTCTTCGAGCAGCCGGACCGTCTCTTCGGCGTCGTCGACGAGCACCGACTCCGTGATCTCCAGGCCGAGCAGCTCGGGCGCGAGACCCGTGTCGCGCAGAACACCCGCGACCGCCTCGACCACCGTCGGGCTGTCGAACTGGCGCGGCGAGACGTTCACCGAGACGCCGACGCCGGGAGCGATGTCCTGCCAGCGGGCGCAGTCGAGCGCGGCGCGTTGCAGCATCCACTGGCCGATCGGATGGATAAGACCGGTCTCCTCGGCGATGCCGATGAACTCGTCCGGCGGGACGAGCTGGACATCGGGACGGCGCCACCGCACGAGCGCTTCCAGGTGAGTTGGTCGACCCGAGGCGAATGCGACGATGGGCTGGTAGTACGACACCAGCTCGTCGCGATCGATCGCGCGTCGGAGCGCGGACTCGAGGTCGAGACGGGCCGACACGAACGTCTGCATCCGTTCGTCGAACAGCTCGATGCGGCCGCGCCCGCGGTCCTTGGCGCGGTACATCGCCGCGTCGGCGTGCCGCACGAGCTCGTCGGCGCGCTCGTCACCGCCGTTCCACACCGCGATCCCGATCGACGCGGTGAGCATCACCTCGTCGGCGCCGAGCACAAACGGCGACCGGAGAAGCTCGTCGAGCCGGCCGGCGCGGTCGGAGATCTCGTCGATGTCACGTACCTCGTCGCACAGCACCACGAACTCGTCGCCGCCGAGCCGCGCCAGGGTGTTGGCTTCGCCCACGCCCGCCCGGAGCCGTTCGGCCACCTCGACGAGCAGCTTGTCGCCGAGATCGTGGCCGAGGCTGTCGTTCACGTGCTTGAAGCGGTCGAGGTCGAGGAGCAACACACCCACGACCGTGCGGCGCCGCTTGGCCCGGCGGATTGCCTCGTCGAGCCGGTCGATCAGCAGCTTGCGGGTGGCGAGGCCGGTGAGCTCGTCGTAGAGGCCACGCTGCTCGAGCGCGCGCGCAGCTTCTTTCTCGTTCGAGACGTCTCGCACGATCGCCGTGGTGAGCGTGCGACCGTCGATCGTGGTGCGCGAGATCGAGATCCGCGCGTCGAATTCCTCGCCGTCGGAGCGGGTCGTCACCATCTCCATCGGTACTCCGGTGCGGGCCGCGCCGATCGCCTTGCGCACCCACATGCCGTTGTCCGACGGCGCCGCGAGCAGATCCTTGTACGCGGTGCCGATGACATCGATCGCGGCGAGCTTGAAGATGCGTTCGGCGGCCTGGTTGAACTCGAGGATCGTTCCCGCGTCGTCGCTCGTGATGATGGCGTCGGCCGCGGTCTCCAAGATCGTGCGCATTCGCATTTCCGAGATCCGCAGCGCATCCTCGGAGCGCCGGCGGGCGTCGATGTCGTGCATGCTCATGACGATGCCGCGGACGTCAGGGTCGTCGAGACGATTCGCGATCGAACACTGGAACCACCGGTACTCACCGCTCGACTTTCGCAGTCGCAGTTCCACCGTGGGGATCGCGGACGTGTCTTGGGTCACGACGAGAAACCGCTCGATGACCGACTGCGCGTCGTCGGGGTGGACGAGATCGACGGCGCACTTCCCTACCATCTCCTCCGCGCAGTGTCCGAGTATCGCCTCCACCGCGGGCGACACCCACGTCACCCCGTCGGTGATGCTCGAGATCGCGACGATGTCGGAGCTGTGCTGCGCGAGCGCCGACGCGCGGCTGCGCGCGTCGACGAGCTCCCCGATGTCGTAGGCCATCAGCGCGACGACGTCGTCTTCGACCGGCACCGCGATGACGCGTCGCCACGAGGTCGTGCCCGACGGCAACCGGATCTCGTGTTCGGTCTCGAACCGTTCGCCCGTGGTCAGCGCCGTCTCGAGGATCGCCGCGATCGCCTCGCCGTTCTCCTCGGCCCCGTTCGTCAGCATCAGGTCGCCGGTGAACGCCTCATGCTGGGGCATCCACCGTTGCTGAACCACCGGGTTGGCGTCGAGTACCACCCAATCCAGCTTGGCGCCGGTGCGCACCGCTCGGAACGCGATGAACGCCACGTCGGCGCCCTCCAGCGCCGCGCGCGCGATTCGTCGCAGATCGGATTCGGGCTGCACATCAGCTCTATCGGCGGCCGTCCGAGCGGGGCTGAGGGCAAAACGCGCCCGGCGCGCCGGTTGCCCGGGGTGCCCCAAGCGTCCGAATCGTCCCGCGCTTGTCGCGTTGACTTCGATATCGAACAGACGAGTCGTCAAGCGGGATTGGGGGCGGGTCGATGGTGTGCACATGAGCACGACCGCGGGCGCGGTGCCGTCCCGCTCCGTACGCATGATGGCCGACTCGGTCGGCCCGATGGCGCTCGTGGTGCTCCTCGTCCTGCGCGCGCAGAAAGTGGTCGCGCCCGCTCCCGTATGGCAGTACGTGGTCGCCCTCGGCGGCGCCGTCGTCGCGGGCCGCCTCGTCGACCGTTGGCAGCAATGCAAACCCGGCAGCTACGGACTGCACCTCCGCGTGCTCGTGCACTCGGCATCGGTGACCGGGGTCATCTACCTGACGGGCTGGGGCCCGGAGTTGGGAATGGCATACGCATTCGCCGCGTTCGCCGATCTCGAGCAGTCGGGCGCGGCGACGTGGCGGGCGGCGCTCGGATGGTCTCTCGCGGGCTGCGCGATCGGGCAGACCTTCGTGCTCGTCGGCTGGGCGCCGACGTTCATGTCGCTCGCGCACGCCGAGGCGATCGGGTTCCTCGGCGCGTTCGTGTTCTCGATCGTCATCCGTATGGCCGGCACGACGGGCGAGTCGAAGGAAGCGGTCGAAGCGTTGCTCGCGCACCAGGCACTCCACGATGCGCTGACCGGCTTGCCGAATCGCCAGCTCCTCGTCGATCGGCTCAACCATGCAATCGAGATGACCGGCCGCCGCGGCGGTCACGCTCCCGTCGTGATGTTCCTCGACCTCAACCGCTTCAAGCTGGTCAACGACACGTTCGGTCACCAAACGGGTGACGAGCTGCTCCGGCAGGTCGCGCAACGACTCGACGGCGTGCTGCGCGCCAGCGACACCTTGTCGCGTTTCGGCGGCGACGAGTTCGTGATCCTCTGCGAAGACGTCGGCGATCTGGAGACCGGGGCCGCGATCGTCGACCGCATCCGCGGCGCGTTCGACCGTCCGTTCGATCTCGGCGGCGAGCAACTCAACGTCTCGGTCAGCATCGGGGTCGCGACGGTCGACGACGGCATGAGCATCGAGGCGTTGCTCAGCGAAGCCGACGCCGCGATGTACTTCGCCAAGGCGCACGGCGGTTCGGGCAAGGTGCGCTTCTTCGACGAGGTGACTCGGCGCGCCGCGCGGCACCGGGTTCGGATCGAGTCGGATCTCGCGTACGCGCTCGAACGCGACGAGCTCGTGCTCCACTACCAACCGATCGTCGAGATGTGCTCGCGGCGCATCGTCGGCGTCGAGGCACTACTGCGGTGGAACCACCCCGAGCGCGGCATGCTCTCGCCGGGCGAGTTCCTCGAGCCTGCCGAACGCACCGGTTTGATCGTGCCGATCGGTCAATGGGTCATCGCCGAGGCGTGCAAGACCGTCGCCCGGTGGAACCGGGACCGCGCGCCCGACGACCATCTCCAACTCAGCGTCAACCTCTCGCCCCGCCAACTCGCAGAGCGACATTTCGTCGAGGAGGTCGCCCGCCTGCTCGCGGCGGAAGGCGTCGACCCGACCGAGGTGCGGTTGTCGTTCGAGCTCACCGAGAGCTGGATGGCCGTCGACGCGACCGGCGAACAACGCCGGCTGCAAGCCTTGCACGACCTCGGCATCACGCTCGCCGTCGACGACTTCGGCACCGGGTACTCGTCACTCGCGTACGTCAAGGACCTGCCGATCGCGGTCGTGAAGATCGACCGCAGCTTCGTCGCACCACTCGGACGCGATCCGCGCGACCTCGCGATCGTGCGCGGCATCATCGATCTTGCCCACAACATCGATCTGTACGTCGTGGCGGAGGGCGTCGAGACCGAGGAGCAGTATCAGTACCTCGTCGCACTCGGCTGTGACTACGCGCAGGGCTTCCATCTCGGCCGTCCGCAGGCGCCGGACGCATTGTTCACCGATACCTGCTCGTTCGAGTCGTTGTAGTCATCTCGCGCGCTTGTGATCTGCATGGTGTAGCGAGCCGCGCGCGAACTGTGACCGATGTGTGGGCCCTCGGGATCAAGGGAACCCTCAAACGGGTGGACCGGACCGGGAGGGAACATGCAGCTCACGGCTTTGCTCTTCATCGCACTGCTGCTCATCGTCGAATTCTCGTACCGCATGCTCGAGATCGATCTGCGGCCGCCCTTCGGGCGCGACCACTCCGACTGGTAGCGCGCGTCACGCGCGCCGGCTCTCAGGCGACGTCGACGACGGGCGCCACGAACTGAGAGTTGTACAGCCGCGAGTACGGGCCGTCGTGCGCGAGGAGGTCGTTGTGCGAACCCTGCTCGACGATGCGGCCGTTCTCCATCACCAAGATCACGTCGGCGCCGCGGATCGTCGACAAGCGGTGCGCGATCACGAAGCTGGTGCGTTCGCGGCGTAGCGCGTTCATCGCTTCTTGGATCAACACCTCGGTGCGGGTGTCGACGGAGCTGGTCGCCTCGTCGAGGATCAGGATCGCGGGGTCGGCCAGGAAGGCGCGGGCAATCGTGAGCAGCTGCTTCTGCCCCGCGCTGATGTTGTCGCCCTCCTCGTTGATGACGGTGTCGTAACCGTCGGGCAACGAGTGCACGAAGCGATCCACGTAGGTGGCCCGGGCCGCTTCGAGAATCTGCTCGTCGGTCGCGTCCGGGTTGCCGTACGCGATGTTCTCGCGGATCGTGCCGCCGAAGAGCCACGTGTCTTGGAGCACCATGCCGATCTTCGATCGCAGCTCGTGACGCGGGATCGACGAGATGTCGCGACCGTCGAGCGTGATCTCGCCGCGGTTCAACTCGTAGAACCGCATGATGAGGTTCACCAATGTCGTCTTGCCCGCGCCGGTCGGTCCGACGATCGCGATGGTCTGCCCGGGCTCGGCCACCAGCGAGAGCGATTCGATGAGGGGGCGCTCGGGGTCGTACGAGAACGTGACGTCGCAGAACTCGACGCGCCCCCGCACGGGCGGCGGGTTGTCGCTCGCCGCCGGGTCGGGGCGCTGCTCCTCTGCGTCGAGGAACTCGACGACGCGCTCGAACGAGGCGATACCCGACTGGAAGACGTTCATCATCGACGCGAGCTGCGTGAGCGGCATCGAGAAGTTACGGGAGTACTGGATGAACGCCTGGATGTCGCCGACCGTGATCGCGCCGCTCGAGACGCGCAGACCGCCGACGACCGCGACGATCACGTACTGGATGTTCCCCATGAACATCGTGAGCGGCTGCATCAGGCTCGACATGAACTGCGCGCCGAACGACGACTCGTAGAGCTCGTCGTTGGTGTCGCGGAACCGCTGCTCGACCTCGCGCTGACGGCCGAAGGCCTTCACCACGGCATGACCTGTGAAGGTCTCCTCGATCTGAGCGTTGAGCAGGCCGGTGCTCTTCCACTGGGAAATGAAGCGCGGGCGCGAACGGCGGCCGACCGCCCGCATCGCCCACACCGACACCGGCACCGTTGTGAGCGCGACCACGGCCAGCAACGGCGAGATCGTGAACATCATGATGGCGACGCCGATCAGCAGCAGCACCGAGGTCAACATCTGGCTGAGCGTCTGTTGGAGGCTCTGGGCGACGTTGTCGATGTCGTTGGTCACCCGGCTCAGAAGATCGCCGCGCTGCTGCTTGTCGATGTAGCTGAGCGGGAGGCGGTTCACCTTGTCTTCGACATCCGAGCGCAGCTTGAACATCAGCCGTTGGATCACACCGGCGAGCATGTAGGCGGCCATGATCGACAACAGCGACGAGGCCGCGTACAGCTCCAACGCCTGGAACAGCACGTGGTGCAGCGCGCCGAGGTCCATGTGGTGCGTGAGCACGCCGCGGATGATGATGTCGGTGCCATGGCCGAGGACGCGCGGCCCGAAGACGTTGAGCGTCGCGCTCGTGACCGCGACTACGGCGACGATCCCGAGGACGATCCACATCGGCCCGAGCATCTTCCCGAGCCGGCGGAGCGCGTTCTTGAAGTCCTTCGACCGCTCGCCGGGTACGCCCGCGGAGTTCCATCGGCCCGCGGCCCGCGTCTCGGGCGCCGACAGATCGATCTCGTCTTCGTCGTGCTGTTCGTGGTCGTCGACGATGGTCATGCTGCGTTCTTCTCGCCGATCTGCGACTGCACGATCTCCGCGTACGTCGGACAGTCACGCATCAGCTCGTCGTGCGTCCCCCGGCCGATGACCAGCCCGTCCTCGAGCACGAGGATGTTGTCGGCGGTCGCGATGGTCGACACTCGCTGCGCCACGATCACCACCGCCGCGTCCTTCGTGTAGGGACCGAGCGCAGCGCGCAGCCGCGCGTCCGTGGTGAGGTCGAGCGCGGAGAACGAGTCGTCGAACACGTAGATATCGGGCCGGCGGATGAGTGCGCGCGCGATCGAGAGCCGCTGGCGCTGCCCGCCCGAGACGTTCGTGCCACCCTGCTCGATGCGCGCCTGCAGCCCGCCCGGCATCTCCCGTACGAAGTCGCTCGCCTGGGCGACGTCGAGGGCCGCCCACATCTCGGCCTCGGTCGCGTCGGGCTTGCCGAACTGCAGGTTGCTCGCAACGGTGCCCGAGAAGAGATAGGGCCGCTGGGGGACGAGGCCGATGGTGTTCCACAGCACGTCGGGGTCGAGGTCGTGCACGTCGACACCGCCGACCAGCACGTTGCCCTCGGTGCTGTCGAACAGCCGCAGGATGAGGTTGACGAGCGTGGACTTGCCCGCGCCGGTGCTGCCGACGATGGCGGTGGTCTGA
>DASYJT010000258.1:0-6898 GCA_035996165.1 Acidimicrobiia bacterium | reverse complement strand
GCCGATGTCGCGGCCCTCCACCACCCCACCACCGTGCCGGGCGACCCAGTCGCGCTGGTACGCGACGAGGATCTCGCGCACTTCGGGATGGGCGGAGACGACCGACACCGATCCGGTGACCTCCGGACCGCGGATCTCGCGACTCACATCGCGACCATCGAGCATGGTCACGCCGCGCTCGACGGTCACATCGCTCCGGCGCGCGATGGCCGCGGCGGCCGCGGCGTCGTCGAGCGGGATCTTCGCCTCGAGCGCGGCAAGGGTCACCGCGCGATACATGGCACCGGTGTCGAGCACGGGAAGCCCCAGCGCGTCGGCCACTCCCCGCGCAACCGTAGATTTGCCCGACCCCGACGGTCCGTCGATCGCGACCACCAGCGTCATCGATCACCCGATCCGGTCAGCCGGCTGAGGTCACGCGCGAACTCCGGATACGACGACCCGACCGCCCGCCAACCGACGATCGTGGAGTCCGCGGCGAGTGCGTTCGCCGCGATGGCCATCGCCATCGCGATGCGGTGGTCGCCGTGGCTGTCGAAGGCGGCCGCGCCCGCGCGCCCGCCGCGCACCACGAGCCCGTCGGCGCGCGGTTCGACGCCGACACCGAGCTTGCCCAGCTCCTCGTGCAGCGTGCCGATCCGGTTGCTCTCCTTCACGACGAGCTCCGCCGCGTCCCGCACCTCGGTCACACCATCGGCGAACGCGGCCGCGACCGCGAGCGCCGGGATCTCGTCGATCACGTTCGCGATCTCGGCGCCCGCGATCGTCGTACCGTGCAGCGCCGACGCCCGCACCCGCAGCTCGCCGACCGGCTCGCCGCACGACTCCCCCGTCGGCGTGAGCTCCACGTCGGCGCCCATGCGCTGCATCACCGTGACGAAGCCCACTCGCGACGGGTTGCACGACACGCCTTCGAGCACGATCTCGGAACCGGGCGTGATCGCGGCGGCCACCGCGAAGAACGCAGCCGACGACGGATCGCCCGGTACATCGAGCTCGAACGATCGGGGCGCGCCCCGCGCGACCCGCACCGTCAGACCATCGACCGTGACCGGCGCACCGAGGGCTGCGAGCATCCGTTCCGTGTGGTCGCGGCTCGCCGACGGAGACAACACCTCGGTCTCGCCGTCGGCCTGGAGGCCCGCCATCACGAGCGCCGTCTTCACCTGCGCGCTCGCCACCGGGAGCTCGTACCGCAGGCCACGAAGCGGGCCGCCTCGAATCGTCAGCGGCGCGCGCGTCGAGTCGGCGCGCCCGTCGATGTGCGCGCCCATGGCTCGCAACGGCTCGATCACCCGCGCCATCGGCCGGCTCCGCAGCGACGCGTCACCGGTCAGCACCGACGTGAACGGCCGGCCCGCCAGCACGCCCGCGAGCACCCGCATCGTCGTGCCGCTGTTCTCGCAGTCGAGGACGTCGTCGGCCTCGGCGAAGCCCCCGACGCCCGTCGAACGCACGACGACCGCGCCCCCATCCATCGAGACGGAGATACCCAACTGCGCAAGCACGCGCGCGGTGGCGTGTACGTCGGCGCCTGTTGCCAGGTTGGTCATCGTGCTCGTGCCGTCGGCCAGCGCGGCGAAGATCAGCCCTCGGTGCGAGATCGACTTGTCGCCCGGAACCCGGAGCCGACCCCGGAGCGGAGCTGCACCGCCGAGGGCGAGCACGTCGGGCAGGTCCGGTGCGGGGCTCACGTCGAGGCTCACTCGATGTCCGTCCGGCCGGTGCGGTAGCCGAGGCCGTGCAGGCCCGCTTCGAACTCGTCGGCGTCGTCGGCCGCAACGATGAGCACGAGCACACCGGCGCCGCCCTCCTTCGAGTGCGCGATCTCCACGTCGGAGACGTTCACTCCGAGGCGCCCGGCGAGCGTGGTGACCTCGGCGAGCACGCCGGGCCGGTCGGGCACCGGGATGCGCAGCTCGACGAGCTTGGTGGCCATCGAGATCCCGACGGGGAGGTTGCGACGCGCGGCCCGGGCCCGGTCGAGCAGATCTTTCAACGCGTCACGATCGCCGGTCGCGACGATGTGGCGCGCGGTTTGCAGCCCCACCAGGTACGCGTCGAGCGCGTCGAGGATCGCGTCGCGGTTCGAGGTCATGATGTCGAGCCAGATCGTCGGATGACTCGCGGCGATGCGGGTCATGTCGCGAAAGCCACCGGCCGCGAGCCGCAGGAGCGCGCGGTGTTGCGCTTCGTGCGTGGTTGCCACGTCCATGAGGGTGGACGCCGCGAGTTGCGGAACGTGACTGACGAACGAGACCAGCACGTCGTGATCCTCGGGGGTCACCGCGACAACCTCGGCCTGGAGCTCGCGCAACACCCCGCTCAACGCGGCGTACGCCTCCTCTGCGGTCGCGGGAGTCGGTGTTACGACCCACGCGGCGCCCACGAAGAGGTCGGCGCGCGCGCCGTCGATCCCCTCCTGCTCCGAGCCGGCCATCGGATGACCGCCGATGAAGCGCGCCGCGCCTTGCGGACACTGGCGCGCGACTTCGGCGACGACTTCGCCCTTCACCGACCCGACGTCGGTCACGAGCGGCACGCCCGCGTCGAGCAACTGCACCACCGCGTCGGCGATCGCGCCGACGGGCAGCGCGACGAACGCGAGGTCGGCACCGGCCCCCGCGGCGGCGATCCCGTCGGTCGACGACGCGATCGCACCGAGCTCCTGCGCACGCGCGAGCCGGTCGTGGTCCCGGTCGAAACCCACCACTTCGTGGCCGAGCGCCGTGAGCGCGAGGCCGATCGAGCCTCCCACCAGGCCCGTGCCGATGACCGCGATGCGCACGATTACTCGGGGAGGTCGTCGCGAAGCGTCCGTGCACCCTCGAGGTACACGTGATGGAGATCGGCCCGCTTCTGCTCGCCGTAGAAATGCATCATCACGCGGATCGTCTGCTTCATCCCGTGCCCGATGCCGAGCTCCCGGGCGCACAGCAACGGAACGTCACCGAGCCCGAGGGCACGCGCCGCGGTAGCCGGGAACTCCGCCGTCAGGTCGTCGGTCGCAGTGAAGATGATGCTCACCAGGTCGTCGTGGTCGATCGAATTGCGTTCGAGCATCGCGCGCACGAGCGCCTGGGTCTTGGCATTGATGTCGGCCTTGGTGTCTTCCGCGAACGTCGTCGCGCCGCGCAGCGCCAGCAATCTCACGGGTGGTCACGTTACTCGGATGCGTTCTCGCCGCCGTCGAGCGGCGGCGGGTCGGCGAGTGCGGCGGCGTAGAGGGCTCGCACCTCGTCGAGGGCCAGGACTCGCCACTCCCCCGGCGCGAGATGCGGATCGCGCAGCGGGCCGATACGGGTCCGGGCGAGACGCACCACCGGATGACCGACCGCCGCACACATCCGGCGGACCATCCGCTTGCGGCCCTCTTTCACCACGATCGTCAGCGCCGAGGTACCCGACGCGGACTCCTGCAGGATCTTCGCCTGCGCGGGCTGCGTCGGTCCGTCGTCGAGCTCCACTCCCGTGCGCAAGGTCCGCAGTTCGGCCGGCGTCGGCTTGCCCTCGACCTCGACGAAGTACTCCTTCTCCACGCCGTGACTCGGGTGGGTGAGCAGTTGCGCGAGGTCGCCGTCGTTCGTGAGCAACAACAGTCCCTCGGTGTCGAGGTCGAGTCGACCCACTGGGAAGACGCGCGGCTCACCCGGCACGAGATCGAGCACCGTGGGTCGGCCGTGCGTGTCGGCGGCGGTCGTCACGTAGCCCGGCGGCTTGTTGAGCAACCAGTGCACGAGGGTGGTGTCGACGACCACCGGCACTCCGTCGAGCGCGATCTTGTCGCGCTGCGGATCGACCCGGCGCCCGAGCACCGCGACATCGCCGTTCACCGTGACGCGACCCTCGGAGATCAATATCTCGTTGGTACGGCGCGAACCGAGCCCCGCGCGCGCGAGCACCTTCTGCAGGCGCTCGCCCTCTTCAAGCATCGAGGACTAGAGCTCGATCGAGGATTCGTCGGTCGGTTCGGGCGCGGGCGCCACGACCGACGACGAGAGCAACAACCCGCGTTCGAGAGCTTCCACGATCGACGACTCGGGCACGAAGTCGGCGAGGGCCGGGAGGTCGGCGAGCGAGTTGAGACCGAGACGCTCGAGGAAGAGCCTCGAAGTCGCGAACATCGACGGATTTCCCGGTGACGGATCGTGGCCGATCTCGTCGACGTATCCCCGCGCGACCAACGTCTTCAGCGTCGCGTCAACGTTCACACCGCGAATCGCCGACAACTGCGCACGCGAGACGGGTTGCTTGTAGGCGATGATCGCGAGCGTCTCCAGCGCGGGACCCGACAGCCGGGCGGTCTGGCCGTCGAGCACGAAGCGCTCGACGTATGCGTACGCGTCGGGATGGGTCTGGAAGCGGTAACCGCCCGCGACGCGAGCGAGCTGGAACCCGCGCCCCTGCGCCTCGTACTCGGCCGCGAGGTGCGCGCACAGCTCGTCGACGGCCTCGACCGACATCTCGAGCAGTTGCGCCATCACGGTCGGGTGTACCGGCTCGGTGGCCGCGAGCACGATCGCCTCGACCGCGCGCCGCGCTTCGATATCGACCGACACGTCGGAATCGCTCACACTTGCTCCTGCACGAGTTCGTCGGCGCGCGCGATGTCGACACGCGGCTCACTGGGCGAGTCGCCCCACTCTTCGAGGGACGAGAGATCGAGCGCGACGCGTTCGCCGGCCGCGAGCGGGCGCACCATCAGCTCGCCGAAGCTCTCGACCTGCTCGAGATCGACGACACCCTGCTTGAACAGTTCGAGCACGGCGAGGAAGCGCACGATCACTTCGAGCTTCTCGGTGACGCCGTAGGTGAGCTCGCGGAATTGCACGGCACCCCGTTCCGGCAGGAGCGCGAGCACGGTGTCGATCGCGTCACGCACGCTCGCGCGGATCGGCGCGATGTGTGTGGTCTGGACCTCTTCGACGATCTTCGGCGCGAGACCCCGTTGCGCGGCGGCGAGGAACGCGTCGAGTGCGACGCGTTCCAGCGGGTCGGGAGCCAGCGAGCGGAACGGCTCCTCGGGCCCGGCGGTGCGGGCGATCGAACGGCTCGCGGTCTGTAGGCGCTCGCTCATCACGCGCGCCGCGTCCTGGAAGGTCTTGCACTCCAGCAGCCGAGCGAGGAGGAGGTCGCGCTCCTCGAACCGCATCAGCTCCTCGTCGAGGTCGACGTCTTCTCGGCCGGGCAGGAGGCGCCGGGCCTTCAGCTCCACGAGCGTCGCCGCGATGAGCAGGAACTCGGTGGCGACATCGAGGTCGACCCGTTCCATGTGCTCGACCTCGACGCAGAACACGTCGACGATGTGCGCGAGCGAGATCTCCCAGAGGTCGACCTCTTCTTTCAGGATCAGGTGCAAAAGGAGGTCGAAAGGGCCCTCGAAAACCGATGTCGAGACCTCGTACGGCACCTGTCCAGATTACCCGCGCCGAATCACAGGCATGTGGTACAGGGGAGCCACCTGCGCAAACGTCCCGGGGGCCCGGGGTGACGGCCGATATGGTGGCCGCCCATGGCGCGGGTCTTTTCCGGCATCAAACCGACCGGCGATATGCATCTCGGCAACTACCTGGGCGCGGTCCGGCGCTGGGTCGACACCCAGCCACCCGCCGGGTCGGTCGAGGCTCGCGAGCACCATGCGATCTTCTGCGTGGTCGACCTCCACGCGCTGACGGTGCCGTGGGAGCCGGAAGAGCTCACGGAGTCGAGCCGGCGCCTCGCCACACTGCTCGCGGCGGCCGGTCTCGGCGGCGACCGATCGCTGCTGTTCGTGCAGAGTCACGTGCGGGTCCACGCCGAGCTCACGTGGCTGTTGAACTGCGTCGCGTCGTTCGGCGAGCTCCGGCGCATGACCCAGTTCAAGGACAAGGGCGCCAAGCAGGGCGACGCCGGTGTCGAGTCGTTGAGTGTCGGCTTCTTCGACTACCCCGTGCTGATGGTCTCCGACATCTTGTTGTACGACACCGCCGAGGTCCCCGTCGGCGACGACCAGCGCCAGCATGTGGAGCTCGCACGCGACATCGCGATCCGCTTCAACAGTCGGTTCGGCGACACGTTCGTCGTTCCGAAAGCCACGTTCCCCGCCGTCGGGGCGCGCGTGATGGACCTGCAACATCCCGAGAACAAGATGTCGAAGTCGGAGGACTCACCGCAGGGAACGATCCTCGTGCTCGACCCGCCCAAGGTGATCGAGAAGAAGATCAAGTCGGCGGTCACCGACTCCGGCTCCGAGGTGCGCCACGACCGCGACGCCAAGCCCGGGGTCTCCAACCTCATCGAGATCTACAGCGCGGTCACCGGCGAACCCATTCCGGCGGTCGAAAAGGAGTTCGACGCCAAGCAGTACGGCGTCTTCAAAGTGGCCGTCGCCGAAGCGGTCGTGGAGTTCCTCCGCCCGCTGCAGGAGCGTTACCGGGAGCTCGCATCCGATCCCGCCGAGGTCGACCGGATCCTCGCGGTCGGCGCCGACGCGGCGGAGGCAATCGCCGATCCCGTGCTCGCCCGCGCGTCACGCGCCGCGGGCCTGCTCGCCCGCCCTCGCTAGGTCGGCGGAGCCGGGCTACTTCCGCTTCCACGGAAGCGGGCGCGTGAGATCGGTCGGGCAGTCGAACTTGCCGCTGAGCTCGCCGAGATCGTGTCCGCCCAGGAGTAACCGGCTTGCCGTACCGCCGCCGGACGCACCCTGGATCACGATGGCCTGTGGGCTGCAGTTCTCGATGGTCACGCCCACCCCGATGCCCACGCCCGCAAGGTCCGCCTCGCTCATCTGCGGGTACGTACCGGTCGTCGTGTACTTGGCGCTGAAGTAGTGACGCGCCGTCGAGATGTCGGGGTCGGCGCTCACCTTGGCGACGTCGCCGCGCACGCTCTCGACCCAGCTGTTCAACGTGCCCGACAC
>DASYJT010000257.1:0-2803 GCA_035996165.1 Acidimicrobiia bacterium | reverse complement strand
ACACCCCATTCGCGGCGCAGCGCGGCGCGGGAGTCGGCCGGCACGGCGTCGGGATCGAAACGCCCCAGGTCGACGCCGTTACCGAGCAGGTGCAGCTTGTCGCTCCGCACGCCGATGCGCCGCAGCATGTCGAGGTCCTCGACGTTTTGGACGAGCTCCGCGTTGGAGCAACGGGCGGCCAGGTGCTCGAGCGAGTAGACGAACGCGCGCTTTCGGAAGCGGTCTTCGGGAAGGGCGTACAGGCCGTGCACCGTGTTGACGACTGCGGGGACACCGGCCAGGCGCGCGGCCAGACGTCCGTAGACGCCCGGCTTGGGGTTGTGCGTGTGCACGAGGTCGGGGAGATACGTCTGGAACACCCTGCGCAACTCCGCGAGCGCCATCGCGTCCTGCGCCGGCGCCATGGAGCGCGTTGCATGCCGCAACGGCACATGCGCGATGCCCCGGTCGGTGAGCTGTTCGACGTACGGGCCGGGGGCCGAGACCCCGATGACCTCGTAGCCCGCGCGCTGGAACGCCTCGAGCTGCGGGCCCAGGAGCAGCGCCAGGGTGATGTCGGTGGTCGTGACGTGCATCACGCGCGGGCGTTCTCTCACGTGCTCGCCCCGATGTAGCGAATGCGATTCGCGAGCCGACGCACGTCGTCTTCCAGACGCAATCCGCCCGCGAGCTTCCGACCGAACCACTCCAGCCCGTCGGCCCGTTGCACGGGAGAGCGGGCCAGGCGGTACGGATCCGTCCGGCCGTATCGATTCGCGCGGGTTCCGGCTATCGCAGCGGAGCGAAACCGGCTTCGCACGACCTCGCGCACGGGCGCGCTTCCGGTCAGAGCCTTCGGGTAGGCGAAATGACGGGCGGTCACGCCGGTGCGGTCACCGATGAGCTCGATCGATCGATCGAGCTCGCGGGTCGCAGTCGCGGCGTCGACGCGATCCAGCAGTGCGTGCGAGTGGGTATGTGATCCCAACGTGACGAGTCCGGTCGAGAGCGCGTCGCGCAGCGCCGACCACGAGACGGGCAACCCGTCGTGCGGGAACGCACGTCCGCTCTCGATGAAGTCGGTCGCGAGGTACACGATCGCGGGAACGTCGTGGCGCACCAGCAGCGGCAGCGCGACATCCACGAAGTCGGCCGTGCCGTCGTCGAACGTCACGACGACCGGATCCTGCCCGTCCGGTTCGGGCGACGTCAGCGCGACCAGCGCATCGTCGAGCGTGCTGGCGACGCCGTGCGCGGCCACGAGCTCGAGCTGCGCGTCGAACGACTCGACCGGCAGATCGATCTCGCGTGCGGACGTGCGACCGCCGACGCGGTGATACGCCAAAACGACGACGCCGCGCCGACGGGGCCGGACTTGGTCGTAGAAACCCGCAGCCGACTTGACGACGCGCTGCGCGCGAGATCGCGCGGTATGCGCGCGGCCGGTGGCAGACACCGTCTCGCGAGATGCGTCCCCCGACGCCGACAACATGCCTCCCAAATGACTGGCCGCGTGCCTCCGGGACCGCCTCCCGGGCCGATCGTACGGGCTTACACACATTCTGACAATGGGTGTTACGCGGCCCGCGTACCTTTCGCGTGGGTTTCATAGCGGACCGCAGCCGGGTTGCTGGATCCGGGTGACCCAACGTTGTCATACTTTCCGGGCGACCTTCACCGAGCACGTTGGGACGGAAAGCGCGACAACACCGCATGGATGCTCTCTTCGAGTCCCTCAACCCCCCTCCCGAGGGTGTGGGCCGACGCCAGACATGCGATTTGTCGGTTTTGATCCCTTGTCGGAACTCAGCGGACTTCCTGGCTGATCAACTCGAGGCCCTGGCGGCGCAGACCTGGTCGGGCCGCTGGGAGGTGGTCATCGCCGACAACGGGTCGACCGACGCGACCCGTGCCGTCGCCGCGGCCTACGCCGAGCGGATTCCCGGGCTGCGGGTCGTGGATGCCGCCGGGAGATCGGGCCGCCATCACGCGTGCAACGTCGCCGCCCGGGCGAGCACCGGAGCCGCGATCGTCTTCGTCGACGGTGACGACGCGGTCGCTGATGGATACGTGGAGGCGATGGCCGCCGCGCTCGGTGCGCATCCGGTTGTCGCGGCGCGCCTGGATCACTCGACATTCGGGCCGTCGTGGACGGCGGGGGTCGGTACCGCCGTGCAGACCGATGCGCTCCTCGACGGGTTCGGCTTCCTTCCCTTCGGCATGGGTTGCAGCCTCGGTTTCCGGCGCGAGGCCTTCGAGTCGCTCGGCGGGTTCCGCGAGGAGGCCACCTACTGCGAAGACGTCGACATCTGCTGGCGCGCGCAGCTCCTCGGCAACGAGATCGCGTTCGTCCCCGACGCGGTCGTGCACTATCGGCCCCGCGCGACGGAGCGCGAGATGTACCGCCAGCATCGGAACTTCGGGCACGCGCGGGCATTTCTGTACCGCGAGTTCCGGGCCGACGGCATGCCGCGCCGGACCGGACGGGAGGCACTTGCCGAGTGGTGGATCGTTGCCAAGGCAATCCCCCGCTTGCGGAACCGCTCCGAGCTCGCACGGTGGTCGCGGCGGCTCGGTCGATGCGTCGGTCGGTTGCAGGGAAGCGCGCGATACCGGGTGTGGTACCCGTGATCACGAAGGCGGGCGACTCGTGATCGGGCGCAGAACCGTCGGAAGAATGCTGCGGGCCGCGCACCTCCGACCGGGTCCGCGGCCGCCGTGGGTCCTCGCCGAGCCCCACCCCGCGGAGCCGCGTCCGCTCGACGACATTCGCCTGTTCTGCATCCTGGGTGCGTGGATGGAGGCCGACGTCATCGCCGCGACG
>DASYJT010000256.1:0-4597 GCA_035996165.1 Acidimicrobiia bacterium | reverse complement strand
GTCGGTCGTGGAGGCACGAGCCGCGGCGGCGGCCGAGGCGCCGTGGCCGTTCGTCGTACACGTGAACGCGGGTGGAAACGCGCGGAGGACGGTATGGGGAAGTGGGTCGGCCGGCGACGACGACCTCGTCTTGCACTATGCGGTGAGCCGGGCGTCGGGTTGGGCGGCCTTCGGACCGAGCGCACCGAAGCGCATCGGCGCGATCGCAACCGGCGTCGTGCAGCATCAGCTCGCGAAGGAGTTGCGGTGGGCTCTGACTCATGCGAGCGAGACGTACGCGATCCTCAACGCGTGCCGCGCGCTGCGGTTCCGCGCGGAACGCGTGCTGTGCTCGAAGACCGACGGCGGCAACTGGGCGCGCGACCACGGCATCGAGCCCGACTTCGTGCGGCGCGCCATGCACGACCGCCGGGCCGGAGTGGCGGCGCGGATCGCGCCGGATGTCGCGGCGTGGGTGGCCGCGGTTGCCGACGAGGTCGACGCGTGAAAATCGGTGCGGGGTTGCGCACCAACGCGTACCGTTTCGGGGATGGCGATCTCACCCGACACCAAGAACTGGACGTGGGTGCTGGAGCAGACGTGCTCGGAGTGCGGCGTCGACGTGACGCAGTTCGCGCGGACCGACATCGGGCGCCTGATCCGCGAGAATGCGGCGCAATGGCAGCACGTGCTCGCGGGGGAGCGAGTGCGGGAACGGCCCAACGACGAGATGTGGTCGCCGCTCGAGTACGGGTGTCACATCCGGGACGTGTATCGGATCATGTTGGGTCGGCTCGACCTGATGCTCGCCCAGGACAACCCGACGTTCGCGAACTGGGATCAGGACGCCACGGCCGCCGAAGACGCGTACGAAGCGCAGGATCCGGCGCAGGTCGCGCACGAGCTCGCCCACGCGGCGGCGCCGATCGCGGAGCGGTTCGACGGGCTGGAGCCCGCGCAGTGGGCTCGGACGGGCGCTCGCAGCGACGGTTCGCGCTTCACGGTCGAGTCACTGGGCCGATACGCCCTGCACGACGTGGTCCATCACCTCGTCGACGTGCCCGCGGTGTGACAGCGACCGGCGCGGTGCGGGATGCTCTGGCCATGGGCACATGGACACGGGACGAGCTGCAGCGGGCGCACGACAACTACCGAGCGATCGCTCAGGAGGCGGGCGCCAAGAACGACTGGCGGGCGTGGGCGGATTGCTTCACCGAGGACGCGACATACGTCGAGCACCACTACGGCACGATGCAGGGCCGCGAGAACATCTACCAGTGGATCTCCGAGACGATGGCCGAGTGGCCGAACTCCGAGATGACCGAGTTCCCCCACGACTGGTGCGTCTGCGACGAAGAGCGCGGGTGGTGGATCTGCCAGATCGAGAACCGCTTCCGCGACCCGGGCGACGGCAACGTGTACCAGGCGTACAACCTCACGGTGCTCAAGTACGCGGGCAACATGCAGTTCTCCTCCGAGGAAGACGCGTACAACCCCGCGAACTTCGCACCCGTCGTGAAAGCGTGGATCGAGGCCGACCGCCGCGCGAAGAAGGGCTGACCGATACGGCCTACGAGGCCGTCCTGGGGCGTTTCGGCCGCCTGGTATCATGAGAGGTCGCTTGGCGTCCCGATGTACTGGTTTTGACGCCGTGTTTCTCGATCATGGAGTGAGATGGCGTTCAAAGTCGGTGACCGGGTCGTGTACCCCCATCACGGGGCCGCCGTGATCGAACGCAAGGAGATGCGGGAGGCGTTCGGCGAGAAGACCGAATACCTCGTGCTGCGGGTCGCCAACGGCGACCTGACCCTGGCGGTCCCGTCGAACAAGGCCGAAGACGTCGGCATGCGGCCGCCGATCTCGGTCGAAGACATCGACGACCTCTTCCAGCTGCTCTCGAAGAAAGACGTACGCGAGCCCACCAACTGGAGCCGGCGGTTCAAGAACCACCAGGAGAAGTTGAAGAGCGGCGACGTGTACCAGGTGGCCGAGGTCGTCCGGAACCTCGCGCTGCGCGAGGTCACCAAGGGCCTGTCGGCGGGCGAGAAGGCGATGCTCGTGCGGGCCCGCGGCATTCTCGTCTCGGAGCTGAGCTTTGCGTTGAACGTCTCCGAAGAAGAGGCGCTCACCAAGCTCGAACAGCAACTCGCGTAGTTGTCAGCCCGTCAGCGGTCGAGCACGGTGACGCACTCGATGTGCGGCGTGTGCGCGAAGAGGTCGACGAGCGTGACCGACGTGAGCGAGTAGTCGGCGCCGACGAGTAGCCCGACGTCGCGCGCGAGTGCGGCGGCGTCGCACGAGACGAGCACGATCCGTTCGGGGTCGCACGCAAGGACGGCCCGGGCGCCGTCGCGTCCGAGGCCGGCGCGACTCGGGTCGGCGACCACCACGTCGACCTTGTTGCCCTTCCACTTGCCGACGTCGGAACGCACGATGCGCGCGTCGCGCCCTTGCAGGTTGTGCTTCGCGTCGGCCACCGCCGCGCGCCCACGCTCGACCGCGACCACTCGACGCGGCGTGTCGGCGGTGACGGCGAAGAGTCCGACGCCGCAATAGAGGTCGGCGATGACCCGGTCGGGACCCGTGGCTTCCCGCACGAGCCGGGCGAGGGTGGCGGCGCCGTCGGTTCGGCTCTGGAAGAACGAGTTGATCGACACGCGCATGGTGTGGCCGTCGATGACCTCGTGCACGTGGGCGGCTTTGCCCCGCATGACATCGGGCGGAAGATCGAGGATCGTCTCCGCCGGTTCGGCGAGCGCGGCGCGTTCACCCGAACCGACGCCGACGCGCAACGTGACTTCGGTCGCCCGCCCGAAGTTGCCCTCGCGCAACAGCTCGTCGATCGCAGGGTGCGCGACGAGGCACGAGTCGATCAGGACCGGATCGTGCGACTGATGGCGCCGGAACGCCGGCTTGCCGTCGACCACGAGCGCGCGCACGGTGGTGCGGAAGCCCTCGGTCGGGAGCAGCACCGGTTCGCCGAGCGGCGGTTCGGAGATGTGCGCTATCCGGTTGAGGGCGTCGCGGATGATGTCGAGCTTCAGCAGGGGCTGCGAGTCGGTCGCGATGTGTTGCCAGCCGCAACCACCACAACCCTCGCGGGCGTGAACGCACGGCGGTACCACCCGGGCGGGGGACGCTTCGAGGATCTCGACGACCCGGCCCCGGAGGTGGTCGGCCCGGTTGGCCGTCACCTCGATGCGCACCCGTTCGCCGGGGAGTGCTCCATCGATCAGCGCGACCCGGCCGTCGTCGGCCCGGCTCAGCGCGTCGCCGCCGGCAATCATGCGCGTCGCCGTCAGTTCCACCCGTCCAGTCAATCGCGAACTCTGCGAGACTCGCGCATTGTGAAGGCATTGAGGGTGCACGAGCTCGGTGAGCCCGAGCGGGTCATGGTGCTCGAAGAGGTCCCCGAACCCGACGTCCGGCCCGGCGACGTACGGCTGCGGGTCCATGCGGCGTCGTTGAACTTCCCCGACGTGCTGATGTGCCGGGGCGAGTACCAGGTGAAGCCGCCGCTCCCGTTCACGCCGGGCGCAGAGGTCGCCGGGGTCGTCGACGAGGTCGGCCCGGGAGTCGAAGGCCTCGAGATCGGCCAACGAGTGTTGGCGATCCCGAACTTCGGTCCCGGTGGGTTCGCGGAGTCGACCACGGCGTCGGCCGCGGGCGGCGTGTTCCCGATCCCGGATTCGATGTCGTTCGCGGCCGCGGCCGCCCTGCACGTCGTGTACCAGACCGGGCATCTGGCGCTGCACCGGCGGGCGCACCTGCAGGCCGGCGAGACCCTGCTCGTCCACGCGGGCGCCGGTGGGGTCGGGAGCGCGGCGATCCAACTCGGGCTTGCGGCGGGCGCGAACGTGATCGCGACCGCGGGGGGGCCGGAGAAGGTCGAAGTCTGCAGAAAGCTGGGCGCGCACCTCGCGCTCGACTACCGCGAACACGACTTCGTCGACGCGGTGAAGGACTTCACCGACGGTCGCGGCGCGGACGTGATCTACGACCCGGTCGGGGGCGACACCTACGACCGGTCGACCAAGTGCATCGCGTTCGAGGGGCGGATCCTGATCATCGGGTTCACCGGCGGGCGATTTGCCGAGGCGCGGACGAACCACGTGCTCATCAAGAACTACTCGGTCGTCGGCGTGCACTGGGCTCTGTACAACATGTTGAAGCCGGAGATCATTCGAGCGACGCACGACGAGCTGACGCGGCTGTTCGAGGCCGGCAAGATCGATCCGCTGATCTCCGAGCGGGTTTCGCTCGAGGAAGTCCCGGCGGCACTCGCCCGGCTCGGCTCGCGCGGCACCTACGGCAAGATCGTCTGCGAGTTGTGACCGACCGACTCGTCGACCGCGACTATCTCCGTGAGGAGCAGTACGCGTCGGACGCGAACCTCTCGTCTCGGCAGGCGATCTACCGGTTTCGGACACCGGCGCTGCGTACGGCGCCGTGGGCACTCGATCTCGCCGGACTCGGCGGCGACGAGCGGGTTGCAGACATCGGGTGCGGCAACGGTCTGTACCTCGCCGAGCTGCAGCGCCGCGAACATCGCGGCCCGACGGTCGGGATGGATCTCTCGCCCGGCATGCTGACCGCGGCACGGAACAATGCCGTGGCC
>DASYJT010000255.1:0-12770 GCA_035996165.1 Acidimicrobiia bacterium | reverse complement strand
GGCGAAGCACGCGTCGCCCGGCACCATGCGCGCGGCAAGCTCGACGCCCGCCAGCGCATCGACGCGCTGTTCGACCCGGGAACGTTCGCCGAGCTCGGCGCGTTCACGGGCGCGCCCGACAATCCGGCCGACGCGCTCGTTGCCGGGCTGGGTCGGATCGACGGCCGTCCCGCGCTCGCAGGCGTCGAGGACTTCACGGTGCTCGGCGGTTCGATCGGCACCGGCGCGGCCGACAAGCGCTACCGGCTCGCGCAGCTCGCGCGCCAGGAACGCGTGCCGCTCGTGTTCATGCTCGAAGGCGCCGGTCACCGGCTCACGAACAAGGCGAGCGGGCGCAAACCGAACGACCTCCAGGCGCTGGCCGAGCTCTCGGGTCTCGTGCCGATGGTCTGCCTGGTGCTCGGGCCGTCGGCCGGGCACGGCGCGCTCACCGCTCCCCTCTCCGACTTCGTCGTGATGACTCCCGACTCGCAGCTGTTCAGCGCGGGGCCGCCGCTCGTCAAGGAGGCGATCGGCGAGGACGTGACCAAAGAGGAGCTGGGGGGGCCGCAGGTCCACGTCGAGATGTCGGGAGTCGCGCACAACCTCGCGGCCGACGACGCCGACGCGATCGCCACCGCCCGCCGGTACCTCTCGTACTTCCCGGCGAACGCCTGGACCGCTCCCCCGTTGCATTCCGACGGAGCCGACACCGGTCCGCGCCGGATCGACGCGCTGCTCGACCTGATCCCGCCGAACCCGCGCCGGCCGTACTCGATGCGGGCGGTCCTCGAACGGCTCGTCGACGCCGGCTCCTGTCTCGAAGTACAACCGCTCTATGGCGCGGCCATCGTGTGTGCGCTCGCACGCCTGGGTGGCCGCAGTGTGGCGATCGTCGCCAACGACCCGAGCGTGCGCGCGGGCACGGTCGACACCGCGGCCGCGGAGAAGGCCGCGCACTTCCTCGACGTCGCGGGCGCGTTCCACCTCCCGTGCATCCTGCTCGCCGACAACCCGGGCGTGATGGCGGGGACGCTCGCCGAGCAGGCGGGCGCGTTGCGCGCGGTGGCGCGCATGTTCGCGTCGCAACACCGGCTGCGCGGCCCGAAGCTGCACGTCACCATGCGCAAGGCGTTCGGGTTCGGCTCGTCGATCATGGGCATGAACCCTTTCGACGGCCAGACCATCTCGCTGTCGTTTCCCGCGATCACCCTCGGCGCGCTCCCCGCGTCGAGCGGCGCCGCATCGGCGAAGCTCACCGACGAGGAGGCGGCCGCGATCGCCGAAGAGCAGTCGGCCGCCGCGTTCCGCAGCGCGAGCGGTATGGGCTACGACGACGTCATCGACCCGCGCGACCTGCGCAACGCGCTGCTGCACGGCCTCACGTTGAGCGAGAACCGCGCGGCCGGGCCGTTCCGCCCGGTGCGCCACGCCGGCGTGCAACCGTAAGTTCCCGGCCCGAGACGAGGAAAACGTATGTCGTTCGTCGAGATCACGAAACCCCGCCCGCACGTGGCCCTCGTCACGCTGAACCGTCCCGAGCGGATGAACGCGATGGCGTTCGACGTGATGATCCCGTTGCGAGAGGCGTTGGAGACGCTCGCCCACGACAACGATGTGCGCGTCGTCGTGCTCACCGGCGCCGGTCACGGCTTCTGCTCGGGCGCCGACCTCGAGGACGCGGGCTTCGTCCCGAACATCGACGGCCTGACCGTCACCTCGATCGCCCGCCGCGCGCTGGAGTTGCTCGACGACGTGATCCACGCCATCCGCAAGATGCACCAACCGGTGATCGGCGCGATCAACGGCGCCGCGATCGGCGGCGGGTTCTGCCTTGCGTGCGCGTGCGACATCCGGGTGGCGTCCGAGGCCGCGTACTTCCGCGCCGCGGGGATCAACAACGGTCTCACCGCGAGCGAGCTCGGTATCTCGTATCTCCTGCCGCGCGAGGTCGGTTCCGCCCGCGCGTTCGACATCATGCTCACCGGCCGCGACGTCGACGCGTCCGAGGCGGAACGGATCGGATTGGTGTCGCGCGTCGTCACAGCCGACCAACTGCTCGACGAGTGCTACTCGGTCGCGGAGCGCATGATCGGCTTCTCCCGCGTCGGGGTGGAGGTCACCAAGCGCATGCTGTGGTCGAGTCTCGACGCCTCGAGCCTCACCGCGCACATGGACCATGAGGGCATCGCCCAGCTCTACGTGCGGCTCACGACCCAGAACTTCGAGGAAGCCATCCGCGCTCGCAAGGAGAAGCGCACGCCGATCTACCGCGACTGAGAGGCACGAGATGACAGTCGAAGTCGTTCTGTTGGGAACGGGCAATCCGTTGCCCGACGGTTCCCGCGCCGGAGCCGCGACCCTCGTACGGGCCGGCGGTCGCACCCTGCTCTTCGACGCGGGCCGCGGCGTGTGCATCCGACTCGCGGCCGCCGGGGTCTTGCCCTTCATGCTCGACGCGGTCTTCCTCACTCACCTGCACAGCGACCACATCTGCGACCTCAACGATGTCGTCACGACGCAATGGGTGATGAGCCCCGTACCGAGATCGTTGCGGATCTTCGGGCCACCCCGCACCGGGGAGGTCATGACCGGCCTGCGCGCCATGCTGCAACCCGATGTCGAGTACCGGCTCGCCCACCACGAGGATCTCACGTGGGAACCGCAGGTCGATGTCGTCGAGGTCACGCCCGGCACCGTGCTCGACGACGACGGATTGCGGGTGGTCGCGGCGCGGACCGATCACCGGCCCGTCGAGCCGACGTTGGGGTACCGGATCGAGTCGGAAGGCAAGGTTGTCGTGATCGCGGGCGACACGGTGCCGTGCGCGGGCCTCGACCAACTCGGCGCGGGCGCCGACGTGTACGTGCAGACGGTTCTCCGAGACGATCTCGTGCGCATGGTCCCGATGCAACGCTTCGTCGACACGATCGATTACCACTCGACCGTCGTGCAAGCCGCGCAGACGGCGGCACGAAACGGCGTGCGCACGCTCGTGCTGACCCACCAGATCCCCACGCCCGCGATCGGATCGGCCGACGAGTGGATCGCCATCGCGAGCGCGCACTTCGACGGCGAGATCGTGTTCGGCGAAGATCTCACGTCGATCCTCGCCTGACCCCCGCGGGCGTGGCCCCGATCCACGCACCCGAGGGGTAGGCACGGAGAAATCTCGGATATCTGCGAACCAACCGGGCTCCGGTTGCGTCATACCGGCCGTGGCCGGCGAAAGCGACGTGCTGGAGATCTGGGTCCGGGGCCGCTACGAGCGCGCGTTCCGCACCGCGGTCATGATCTGCGGCAACCACTCCGACGCCGAAGAGGCGGTGCAGGACGCATTCCTGCGCGTGTGGCGGTTCCGCGACTCGCTGCCCGCCGATGAACGCCGCAACGCGTGGCTCTACCGCGTGCTCGTCAACGCGTGCTACTCGAAGCTGCGCCAGGAGGTCCCGCGCCGAGAACGCGAACGGGTACGCCTCGACGCGCGCGCGCATCTGCCCGGCGTCATCGCGAGCGCGCCGGCCGACGGGCCCGATCTCGCCGCCGAGCAGTCGGTGATGGCGCTCGCCCTGGAAACGACGCTGCGAGATCTTCCGGAAGCACTGCGCGTCGTCGTCGTGCTCCGCTACTACGCGGATCTGAGCGAGCGCGAGATCGCAGCCGCGATCCGGCGGCGGCCGGGAACGGTCAAGTCGCGTCTGCACGAGGCGCGCCGGCGCCTCGCCGCCGATCCCCGACTTTCCGGTTACGCACCCGACTCCGAGGTGACCACGCCATGATCGACGAAGCCGTGCTCGAAGACCTCCTCGGCCGGCTCGCCGACGAGATCCCCGTACCCCCGAACGGGCCCGACCGCGTGGTCGACCAATTCGTCAGCCGGTCGGGCGGGCGACCGAGCCGCCCGGACCGGTCGAAGTGGATCAACCCACTGCTGATCGCGGCCGCCATCGTCGCGGTGATCGCGATCTCGGTGCCCGTGCTGAATGCGGCGTCGTCGTCGTCGAGCGCCAAAACCGCGTCGGCTCCGGCAACCGACCGGGCGCAGCTGCCCCGCTCGGTTTCGACCGTGCCCCCGGATTTGTCGAGTCGATACGCCCGCGGGAGAAACTTGACCAATGGCGGCAATACCGGCATCGGAAGCGGCAGCGGCGAGAAGTCGCAGTCCGGGAACACTGTGCCAGGTACCGGCGCAGCCGGGCCCGTCGACAGCGCCAAGATCGTGAAGACCGGATCACTCGACCTGCAGGTGGCCCACTCGACCCTCCGGGTCACCGTGAATCGCGTCACGGGCGTGGCGGTCGGACTCGGCGGCTACATCGCCGAGAGCAAGACCAACGCGGGCGGGAGCAGCGCGACCGCGCAGATCACCCTGCGCGTCCCGGTCGCCAACTTCGAGAACGCCATCACGCGCCTGAGCGCACTTCCCGGCGGCAAAGTCCTCGCCGACAGCGAGAACGGCGCCGACGTCACCGGTCAATACACCGACCTCCAAGCCCAACTGCGGGCGGCCACCACCGAGCGCGACGCGCTGCTCGGCGTACTCGCCCATGCGCAGTCGATCGGCGACATCCTCGCCGTGCACGATCGGGTCGCGGCGGCGGGGACCACCGTCGAGCAACTGCAGGGCCGCATCAACCTGCTCGACAGCCAGGCGACGTTCTCGAGTCTTGCGGTGACGCTCTCCGAGAAGCCGACCGCCGCCACGCCGATCGCCGCGCACCGGGCGAAGCCGCAGACCGGTCTGGCCAAGTCGTGGTCGGATGCCCGCCGCGGGTTCTCCAACGGGATCGAGTGGCTCATCTCCCGCTCGGGCGGCGCGCTCATCGTGCTGCTGGCCGCGCTCGCGCTGCTCTTCGGCGTCCGCTACCTGTACCCCGTCGTGCGCCGCGCGCTCGTGTGACGCCGGGCTCGATCTCCTTGCGTGCCTACTCCCAGTACGTGCCGGCCAACATCTTCTCGAGCAGGCCGCGGAACATGATGAGGTCGTCGGGGTCGGCGGGCTCTTCCATCGTGCCGTACGCGATGCCGCGCTTGCTCGTGCGGATCGAGACGATCGCGAACCGCAGCGCGGCGTAGACCTCGAACCAGTCGAGGTTCCGCACGGTGTGGCCGGTCAACTCCTCGTACTCCGCGATCACCGAGGCGCGCTGCATGAAGTCGGTCATGCCCGGGAGCCCGAATGTGATCGCCATGTCGTGGAAGAACGTGTGCAGGAAGATCATCCATGCGAGATCGACCTCGCGCGGTCCGACCGTCGCCATCTCCCAGTCGAGCACCGCGATCGGCGCGAAGTCCTGGTACAAGATGTTGCCGACGCGCGCGTCACCCCAGTTGAACACCGTCTCGCCCTCTTCGGGCCAGTGCGCTTCGAGCCACGCGAACGTGCGGTCGATCAGCGGATACGACACACCCTCGCGCGCCCAGTCGTAGTACCAGCGCTCGTGCCCGACCTGCTGGCGCAGCGCGGTGGAACCGTGCTGCGGCCGGGTGAGGAACGCGAGGTCGGCGTTCGTCGGATTCAACTCGTGCAGCTTCTTCAGAATCTCGAGCGTGCTGCGCTGCATGGCGGCGCGCGTCTCGGGCGGCGCGTCGGCCACCCAACCCCCGAAGACGTAGGGCGGGATGTCGGGCGGCGCCTCGCCGTCGATGCGGCGCATCACGAGGAAGGGGGTGCCGAGCCACTGCGGGTCGAGCTCGACCCAGCGCACGTCGGGCGCGGGAACGTCGGTGCGCGCGCACACCAGCTTCATGCACTTCGCCTGCAGCTCGATGTCGTACTCCGGGAACACCGGGTACACCTCGGCCATCGGCGCGAGGCGCGCCGCGTACCGTTCGCTCACGCCGCCGAGCGTCATCTCGAACAAGACGGTCTCGCTCGACATGCCGTTGCCGGGTGACGACGCGGCCGACACGGTGGCATCCGGGCCCAGCGTCGCCTTCGCCCACTTCTCCACCGCGGGACCGACCTCGCCGAGGTCGCGGCGCCACGGCGTCTCGAGCGTCATCGCCTTCTCTTCTTCAGGAGGCATGTTCACATCCTGTCACGAGCGCCCTGTCACGAGCGCCCTGTCACGAGCGGGGCGTGGGGTAATCGTCGGCGCGGACCGCCGCGTCGGTGCCACCGTCGGCGAACACGACCGACCCGCAGAAGAATCCCGCGTCGGGCGACAGCAGATACGTCAGCAAGCCGGCGATCTCCTCCGGGCGACCGGGACGACCGATCGGCACCGGGAACACCTCCGGGATGCTGAAGATGAACTCGAGGTCGTTCTTCGTCATCGGCGTTTCGATCACACCGGGCGCGATGGCGTTCAGCCGGATGCCCGCGCCGATCCACTCGGGCGTGGGCGCGTGATGACGGACGTAGCGCGCGAGCGCGAGCTTCGACGCGGGGTACGCGAACACGCCGGGGGCCGCGCTCGTCGCGGCCAGCGCGGCGGCTTCGTCGCCCGCCAGGATCGTTGCGACGAGGTCGTTCGGAAGCCCCGGCGTGGTCGTCGTCGAGTTCGAGCTGATCGCGACGGCCGACGCGTCGGTGCCCCGGTCCAGGAGCGGGCGCAGGCCGTCGAGCGTCGCAATCGCGCCGAAGTAGTTGACGGCGACGACGAGCGCTTCGGTGCCCATGATCCCCGCCGCCGCGACCAGACCGTCGAGCACACCGCCCGACGCGTCGGTCACCGCCGCGACCATCGCGTCGCGACCGGCGGGAGTCGAGAGATCGGCGATCACCTCGGCATCGCGCACGTCGACACCGATGACGCGCGCACCTTCCTTTTCGAGCCGCGTCCGCGTCGCCGCACCGATGCCGCCCGCCGAACCGGTGATGCAGACCGTCCGCATCAGTGCACCTGCCGCTCGGTACTGCCCCAATACTGCGCGCGCAACGCCTTCTTGTCGGGCTTGCCCAGCGGGCTCAACGGGATCGCGTCGGCGAACTCGATCGACTTGGGCTGGTGGTGCGCACCCTTGTGCTCCTTCACCAACGCGATCAGTTCCGCGGGCTCGACAGTCGCGCCCGGCCGCAACACCACAATCGCCTTGACCGCCTCGCCCCACTTCTCGTCGGGTACGCCGATGACCGCGCACTGCGAGACCGCGGGGTGCAACGCCAACACGTCTTCGATCTCGCGGGGGAACACGTTGAACCCGCCGCTCACGATCATGTCCTTCTTGCGATCGACGATCGTGTAGAAGCCGTGCGCGTCTTCGCGCGCGATGTCGCCCGTGTGCAGCCACCCACCTTTGAGCGCCTCTTCGGTCTCGGCGGGCTTCTTCCAATAGCCCGACATCACCAACGGGCCCTGCACGCAGATCTCGCCGGGCTCACCGCGCGGCACCTCGTTGCAGTCGTCGTCGAGCAGACGCACCTTCACCCACGGCGTCGGCCGTCCGCACGTGGCGAGGCGGTCGAGGTCGTTCACGTCGTGGTCTTCCTTCTTCAACGACGTGATCGCCATGGGGCACTCGGCTTGCCCGTAGTACTGGAAGAAGATCGGCCCGAGGCGCCGGATCGCCTCCTGCAGACGGGTCGGCGAGCACGCGGCGGCGCCGTAGTAGACGGTCTGCAGGCTCGAGACGTCGGTCTGATCGAGCTTCGGGCTGTCGAGCAGTACGTAGAGCATCGTCGGCACGATCATCGTCGCGGTGATCTTGTACTTCTCGATCGTCTCGAGCACGAGGCCGGGCTCGAAATGCGGCAGCACCACGATCGCGCCGCCGGTGAGCAACGTCGGGATGAAGAACGCGGCGCCCGCGTGCGACAACGGCGTGCAGATGAGAAAGCGAGTGTCCTCGGGCCACTCCCACTCGGCCATCTGGATCATGGTCATGGTGGCGCCACTGCGATAGGTGCCCATCACGCCCTTGGGCTTGCCGGTGGTACCGCCGGTGTAGGCGAAGCCGGCGATGTCCTCGGCGTCGACGTTCGGGGCGACGAGCTCCTGCGGCGAGAACTCGGCGGCGAGCGCGAGGAGGTCGTCGCCAACATCGCACGGGCCGAGCGAGAGCAGGCGAGTGAGCTTCGGGCACCGCTCCTGCAACTGAGCAGCACGATCGGCGAAGCTCGGGTCGAACACGAGCGTCTCGATCTCCGCGTCGTCGATCACGTACGCGTGGTCGTCGACCGAACCGAGCGGGTGCAACGCACTCCCCCGGCATCCCGTCACCATGTTCGCTCCGAGCGTGAACAAGACCTCGGGCCGGTTGGGCGACAGGATCGAGACCGGGCTCCCCTTCGTGAGCCCCTGCGCGGCGTACGCCTGCGCGTAGCAACTCATCTGCGCCGCAACCTCGCGGCCGGTGAGCACCTGATCGCCGAGGTACACGGCCGGTCGGTCGGGATGGCGCTTGAGGGCGGCCACCAGGAGGTCGGGAAGGAACGAGGCTTTGTGCAGGTCGTCGGTCACCACGTTGTCCTATCGCTTCCGGCTTCCCAGGGTCCAACGCGGGTCATGCCGGGTTGGCGGCGTAGATCGCGGTCAGCTCCCCGGCGATCCGCGCCAACTCCTCGCGCAACGCGACGGGTTCGAAGACCTCCAGCCGGGCGCCGAATCCCGCGAGCTGACCCGCGAGCGCGGCCACGTGGGGCCCGGCGACCTCGATGTCGATCCGGCCGTCGGGACGCGCGGGCCCGACGCGCACCTTCGTGTCGAACACCCAGCGCAGGAGTTGCACGACACCGATGTCGGCCGCGGCCTGCACCTGCACAGGCGCCCGCAGCTGGTCGACCTCGGCGGTGATGAGTCGCCACGCCTCCGCGAGATCGAAACCGTCCGGACGCACGACACGCTCGCCCGTGCGACCGACGGCCGTGACCCGGTCGACGCGGAAGGTGCGGAGCCCGGCGTCGGTGTTCGCGACCAGATACCAGACGCTCCCCTTCGCGGCGAGCCCCAATGGATGCACGACACGCGTCGACGACGCGCGGTCGCGCGCGACGTAGCCGAGCTCGAGCTGTTCGCCCTCGATCACCCCCCGCTGCAATGCTTCGAGGTGCTCGGGCGGCGGGCGGGTCGGCGTGGCGCGCCCCCATTCGTTGCGATCGACCACCACTGCCGTCGAGGCTGCCTGCGCGTCGGCGCGGAACGGCTCGGGCAGCGCGCGCACGAGCTTGCGCAACGCGGCTTTCAGCTCGGCCGACGCCGGCGACGGGCCCGCGACGAGGAACAGCGCGCGGGCCTCGGCCGCGTTGAGCCCACTCAGGTCGGTGCGCGCGCCGCCGAGCAGCTCCCAACCGCCGTTGCGGCCCGCCTGCGAGTAGACGGGCAGCCCCGCCATGGCCAGCGCGTCGAGATCGCGCCGGGCCGTGCGTTCCGATATCTCGAGCTCGGCCGCGACCTCGCCCGCGGTGACGCGCCCCCGGGTCTGGAGCAGCATGAGGACGGCGACGAGCCGGTCGGCGCGCATGCGCTCATCATTTCAGGTGAACCGGACAGGAGGTGGCCACTTTCGGCGCGCAATATCGGTGCATGGACACAACGACATCATTCACGACACCCAGCCCCTTCGCCCTCGACATCGACCCCCGACCGCTGTTCCACGCCGCGGTGGAGACCGCGACCGAGGTCATCGGCCGCCTCCGCCCCGATCAACTCGACGATCCCACCCCGTGCACCGAGTACGACGTGCGCGACCTCCTCGGGCACATCGTCGGCGTGCTGCCCCGCATCGCGGCGATGGGCCGCAACACCGACCCGATGAGTGCCGGCGGCGACGTGACCCGGGTGGCCGACGACGCGTGGCTCGCGACCTGGCGCGCCGCGGCAGCCGACGCCGAAGCGGCTTGGGACGACGACGCTGCGCTCGGTCGCACCATCGTGTTGCCGTGGGCGACCGACACCGGCGCCGCGGCCCTGCTCGGTTACGTCAGCGAGATCACGGTGCACACCTGGGACATCGCAACCGCGACCGGACAGCACCCGCAGTGGAACGACGAGGTCGTCGGGCGCGCGTTCGACCTGATGCGCAGTTGGCTCCCGGGCGAGAACCGGCCCGCGATCTTCGCGGAGGTGCGCAAGAACATGGGCGCCGACGCGGCATCAAGCGCCGACCCGTTCGCGGAGGTCGTGCCGGTCGCCGACGACGCACCGCCGATCGAGCGCCTCGTGGCGTGGAACGGCCGTCGTCCGTAGCGCGCCTTCTCTCACTAACGTGCCGCACATGCTCGACCACCTTTCCATCCAATGCGACGATGTCGCCGCGAGCGCGCGTTTCTACGACGCGACGCTCGCGGTGCTCGGCGGCAAGCGTTGCCTCGATTTCGGCCAGGTCATCGGGTACGGCACCGATTTCCCCACGTTCTGGATCGGCGTACGCGCCGACGACACCCCCAACCGTCCGGCGCACATCGCGTTCCGGGCGAAAGATCGCGCGGCAGTCGACGCGTTCGTCGTGGCCGCCGTCGGCCAGGGCGTCGAGGTGTTGCACGAGCCGCGGGTCTGGCCCGAGTACCACCCGGACTATTACGGGGGCTTCGTGCGCGATCCCGACGGCAACAACGTCGAAGCCGTCTGTCACAAGCCCGCCTAGCCCGAATAGCGAGGCGCGTCTACCAGAGTTGGTCGACGTATTTGTCGGTGCCGACGACGGTGCGGAAGAACGGGGCGACGAGGCGAACGGTCGCGAGATCGGCGGCTTCGATCCCGTCGGTGTAACGGCGAATCGCCGGCAACGCGTCCTGCACGTCGCCCGACACGAAGAGCAGTTGACACAGCCGCTCGGGCCCGCCCGCCTTGCTCCCGAGATCCATCGGCACGTCGCGCGGATCGTTCTCGCCCGCCGACGGCGTCCACGAGCTCACGATCTCGATCGGCGAGCCCGCGAGAAGTTCGGGCATATGCGTCCCCGACAAGTCGGCGACGAGCTTTCGCGCGTCACGACCGCCCAGCGCGTCGAGCCACACGATGACGAGTCCGTCGTAGCCGTGGTCGAGCGCGAGCTCGATCGGAACGGCTTCGAGATCGCCGTCGCGGTAGGCCGCGCCGATGTGGTCGAACAAGACGGTGTGGGTGTGCTTTCGCTCCGCGAAGCCACGCCCTTCGGCGTACAACTCGCGCACCTGTTGGCGTGCCCACACGTCGAAGTGGTCGCCATGATGACCGCGCTCGACCCAGTAGATCGCGACGTAGGAGCCGGAGTCGGGCGGCGACGCGACCGTCTCGTCGTCACTCGGCCAGCGCGCATCCTTCAACCCGCGGGTCGCGACCCAGCGGCTGCCCGCGAACAGGAACGGGCCGATCATGCATCCCGCGTAGAAGTGATCGCGCTCGTACCAACGGTTGTACGCGGACTCGAAGCCCTTGTTCGGATCGACGAGCGTCAACAGCATGCTGCCGACCTTCATGCGGTAGTCGTCGACCCCGCCGACCTCGAGCGGATACGGCACGGTGTGACCTCCACGGCAGCTGGACGAGAGCGACGGCACCATAGGAGACTCGACCCGTGGACTTCGATCCGGTACTCGATGTCGCCCGCCGGCTGGTCGACGACGGCGCCACACCCGCGTGCCAGGTCGCGGTCGCCCGCGATAACGAGGTCGTCTGCTTCGAGACGTTCGGCGCGGCGACGAACAACACTCGTTTCTGCGCGTGGTCGGCGACGAAGCCAATCGTCGCGTCGGCCGTGTGGTTGCTGATCGGCGACGGGCTGCTCGACCCGAACCGACCGGTGGCGCACTACGTGCCCGAGTTCGCCACGAACGGCAAAGAGGTCGTCACGGTCGAGCAGGTCCTGCTCCATACGTCGGGGTTCCCGAACGCGCCGATGGACGCGCTCGAGGGCGGCGACGCCGTGACGCGGGCCAAGCGGTTCACCGAGTGGCGGCTCGAATGGGAGCCCGGGACGCGCTTCGAGTACCACGCGACCGCCGCGCACTGGGTACTCGCGGAACTGATCGAGCGCTTGAGCGGCGACGACTTCCGCGACTTTGTCGAAGCGCGCGTCTGCGCGCCGAACGGGTTACCGAGGGTGCTGGGCCTCGAGCGCGAAGAACAGGACGACATCGCGCCGGCCACCCCGCTCGGGAGTCCGCCCGTCGATTCGAAGGTGCTGCACGTCGACCCCACTTCGCTCGACGGTCCCGCCGTGCGCGCGGCGGGCGTTCCTGGTGGTGGCGCAATCATGACCGCCGCCACGATGGTGCGTTTCTACCAAGCGCTGCTGCACGACCCGAACGACGTCTGGAACGCCGGCGTGCTGCGCGACGCGAAGACGAACGTGCGCTGCTCGTTCCCCGACCCGCTGATGCAGGTTCCCGCGAACCGCTCGCTCGGGCTCGTGCTCGCCGGCGACGACGGCCTTCACCAGTTCCGGTACGCGATGTTCGGAAAGGGCAACTCGCCGGGCAGCTTCGGTCACGCCGGCGCTTACTCACAGGTCGCCTGGGCCGATCCCGCGACCGGCATATCGTTCTCATTCCTGAAGAACGGGTTGCAGGCTGACATGATGGCCGACGCGGTCAACGTGATCCCGATCACCGACGCTGCGGCCGCGCTTCGCTGAGGAAGGATCCGATCGTGCGTACACCGATCGCCGAAAAGCTCGACATCGAGTTTCCGATCTTCGCCTTCTCGCATTGTCGCGACGTGATCGCCGCGGTCAGTCGCGCCGGCGGCTTCGGCGTGTTGGGCGCGCTGGCGTTCACGCCCGAAGAGCTCGAGATCGAGCTGAACTGGATCGACGAGCATGTCGACGGCAAGCCGTACGGCGTCGACATCGTCATGCCCATGAAGTACATGGGCAAGGGCGGCGGCGACGAAGCCGACTTCTCCAACCTCGACGCGATGATCCCCCAG
>DASYJT010000254.1:0-4266 GCA_035996165.1 Acidimicrobiia bacterium | reverse complement strand
CGAGCGCGACGGTACGAGCGCCGCCGCCACCTCCTCGGGCAGCGCCCGCCGCGGCATCCGCCGCGGCCAACAGACCCTCACGCGACAGGTCGGCGGTATGTGCGAAACCGGTCGTTTCGCCGCGGACCACACGCAAACCCGCGCCGCGATCGCGACCCGAGACGAGCTCCTCGATTCGCCCGTCGTCGAAGCGACCGGAAGACGAACGCCGATCTTCGACGAACACCTCCGCGAAGTCGCCACCGCCCTTCAGCGCATGATCGAGCGTGGCCTGCAGGATGTCGTGTTCGATCAGGGGAGCGGTCATATTCGCCTCGAGCATCGTCTGATCGCGCCAACATGCCGAGTCGGCGCCGGGCTGCCTATGGTAAGCGGATGGGGGTTGCCTCCGGTCTCACCGCGTCGATCACGTTGAAGGTCGAAGAGGGTGACACCGCGCTCGCGATCGGCAGCGGCGACGTCCCCGTTCTCGCGACACCCCGGCTCGTGACGCTCGTGGAGAAGGCGAGCGTGGCCGCGCTCGGGACGCAGCTCGGGCCCGACAAGACCTCGGTCGGCTACGAGGTGCAGCTCGCCCACCTCTCTCCCACACCCGTGGGCTCGGAGGTCACCGCGGAAGCGACGCTGGAGAGCGTCGAGGGCCGCCGGCTCACCTTCCGTGTCTCGGTCACCGACGCGCGCGGCCTCGTCGCCGCGGGCCGGATCACTCGCGTCGTCGTGGTGCGCGACCGGTTCATCGAACGCGCGCAATCGGAGTTATGACCGCACCTCGGCGTCAGGCGAGGTTCGACGATCTCGGGTACGCGTCGGCGGGATCGGTGAGGACGTTCACGAGCGAGACGCCCGGCGTGGCGAACGCGCGGTCGAGCGCGGGACCGATCTGGTCGGGCGCATCGACGAGCTCACCGTGGCCGCCGAGCGCTTCGATCACCTTGTCGTACCGGATCCCCGGCGTGAGCTCGGCGACGACGTCGTAGCCGAACAACGCTTGCATCGGGTGCTTCTCCAGCCCCCAGATGCCGTTGTTGCCGACGATCGCCGTCACGTTCACTCCGTGCCGCACGAGCGATTCGAAGTCGCCGAGCGCGAAGCCGATCGCACCGTCGCCGAGCAACAGCACCAGCTGCCGATCGGGGTGCGCGACTCCCGCTCCGAGTGCGTATCCCGGTCCCATGCCGAGGCAGCCGTACGGTCCGGGATCGAGGAATGTCCCGGGCTCGTAACTCTCGACGAGCTTCCCCGCGTAGGAGACGAAGTCGCCGCCGTCACCGATCACGATCGCGTCGCGATCGAGACGCTTGCGGAGCTCGCCGTAGACGCGGACCGGTTTGATCGGCGCCGCGTCGGCTTCCGTCAAGGGCAACTCGGCCGCGCGCTTCGCCTGCTCTTCCGCGCGCAGTCGGGTGATCCAGTCGTCGTGCGCGCCGGGGCGGGCACCCGATTCCGCCAGCGCGGAGAACGTCGCCGCGAGGTCGCCGGCGGTCGACGCCGCGAGCGGGGCGTGCGCCGCGATCTCGGTCGGGGCGTCGCAGAGATGCACCACTCGTGCGTCACCGAAACGGCCGAAGCCGAGCCGGAAGTCGAGTGGAGTTCCCGCGACGAGCACGAGATCAGCGCCTTGCAACGCGACCGACCGCGCGCGGGAGAATGCGAGCTCGTGGTCGGCGGGCAACGTGCCGCGACCCATGCCGTTCACGAACACGGGCACGCGTGCCGCTTCCGCGAAGGCGCGCATCGGGCCTTCGGCGTGCCCCCAATAGACGTCGCCGCCGGCGATGAGCACCGGACGCTCCGATCCGGCCACGAGTGCGGCCACGCGCGCAACGGCGCCCGGGTCGGGAGCCGAGCCGCGGAACGCTTCGTCGCCCTCGACGACCGGGATCTCGATCGAACCCGGTCCGAACGCGTCGAGGGGGATGTCGACGAAGGCCGGACCACGGTGCGGTGTGCGCGCGGCGCGGCATGCGGCGTCGACTTCCGCCACGATCGATGCCGCCGAAGTCGCGGTCGCGGCCGTCTTGGTCACGGAGGCGACGATCGGAACGTGGTCGAGCTCCTGCAACGAACCACCACCCCACCGACCCTGGGGCGCCCGTCCGGCGACGACGATGATCGGGGAACCGTTCATGTGCGCCGCGGTCAGCGCGCTCACGCCGTTGGTCACTCCGGGACCCGCGGTCAACGCGGCGCAGCCGAGGCGGCGCGTCACTTTGGCGAAGCCTTCCGCCGCGAACGTCGCGCTCTGCTCGTGCCGGACGTCGACGAGCCGGAGGTCGGCCTGCACGGCGCCGTCGTAGAGCACGAACAGATGACCGCCCGACAACGTGAACATCGTGTCGACGTCGTGACGTTGGAGGACTTCGACCGCGAGCCGGCCGCCGTGTGCTTCCACGAGCGCGCCTCGGCTACTTGGCGGGTGTCGGAACCGACGCGAGGAAGCGGGTCATCGCCTCGATCCACGCACCGGGATTCTCGAACTGCGGCGAGTGCCCGGCATCGGGAACGACGACGAGCTGCGCCCCGTCGATCGCATCGGCCATCTCCTGCGACGGCGCGAGGAACGGTGTGTCCTGCGAGCCCACCAGGATGAGGGTAGGAACGTGCACCGTGGCTGCCAGCGCCGCGAGGTCGTCGGGTTGGTGTGCGAGCGCGATGGCCATCGCGCCCCACATGACCTCGGAGAGATCGGCCCACTTGCGTTCGGTGAACTCGCGATACCCGGGACGATCGACGAGCGTGCGCTGGTACGCCGGCGTCTCGAGCACCTGCGCCAGGTCGAGTAGTTCCTTCAGCGCGTCCTTGCCCCGCGTGAACGCGACTTCGGCGGCGGCGTCCATGAGGGCGGGATCGAAGCCCGGAATCGGCCCGGCGGACGTGTCCATCATGACGAGCGCCTCGACGCGCGCCGGCTCTCGCAGGGGAACCTGACGACCCACCATCCCGCCCATCGAATGGCCGAGTAGGCGGAACCGGTCGAGCCCGCATGCGTCGGCGACCTCCAAGATGTCGGTCGCGAGTCGATCGATCGAGTACGCGGCGCGATCGGCGGGCTTGTCGCTCGTGCCATGACCGCGATGATCGAAGATCACGACGGTGTTGTCGCGCGCCAGCGCGGCGACGTGGTCGGCAAAATCTTCCTTGGCGCCACCGAAGCCGTGCACGAGGAGCAGGCCCGGACCCGCGCCCGCGACCTCGACCGCCAGTCCGACCCCGTCGCTCGTCGTCATCCGCATGGACACATCGTCCCCCGCGATCACCCGAGCACGCCAGCCCGTGCACGAGTCGACTCATAGGATTCGTCCCAATGACGGAGGCCGCCCCGCTCCCTCGCCGCACGGGATCGAAATGGCCCCGCCTGGGCCCGAGATCGAAGGTCGCGCTGCGGATCGTGGTGAGTGGGCTGCTGCTCGCGCTCGTCGTCTCGAAGGCTTCAGACGCCGGCGACGCGATCCCCGACGATCATCACGTCCTCACGGTCGTCCTCCTCGCCGGCGCCGTCCTCACCGCACTCGTCGGCGTGGTCCTGTCGGCCTGGCGCTGGCAGCGCGTACTCCGGTTGTTCGACGCCCGGGTCCGCTTGACCGCCCTCTTCTCGCACTACGTCGTCGGGCTGCTCGTCGGCAACGTGCTGCCCTCGACCATCGGCGGCGACGTCGTGCGGGTCGCGCGCGCCTCGAACACGGTGGGCTCGTCGACAGTGTCGTTCGGTTCGGTAGTCCTCGAACGGTTGACCGGTTTCGTCGCGCTCCCTCTGCTCGTGTTCGCGGGCTTCGCGATTCGTCCGTCGCTGCTCGAACACGACCACGCGTGGATCGCGTTGCTGATCGCATTGGCGACTCTCGCGCTCCTCGCAATGATCCTGTTCGTCGTCGGTCACCCTCGCCTCGCGGGACGGTTCGCCGACCGCGACAACTGGTCGCGCTTCATCGGCGCGGTACACATCGGCGTGGAACGCCTTCGCCGCGAACCGCGTCAGATCACGCCGGTGCTCGGTACCGCGCTCATCTTCCAGATCTCGCAGATCGTGATGTTCGGACTCATCTTCCGCGCCCTCGATCTGTCGGTCCCGGTTGCGGCGGTCGTCGCGTTCGCGCCCGCGGTCTTGATGCTGCAGGTGCTGCCCATCTCGTTCAGTGGTCTCGGGGTGCGCGAAGGCGCGTTGGTACTGTTCTTGCATTCGTTCGACGTCAGCAATGCCCAGGCCGTCGCGGCGGGGCTCTTGTGGTGGGGATGCATGATCGCCGTGAGCATGCTCGGAGCGCCGGC
>DASYJT010000253.1:0-8444 GCA_035996165.1 Acidimicrobiia bacterium | reverse complement strand
TCGGGTGGCAGCTTCGAGATGCGCGCCATCATCGTCGGGACGAGGTACAGCGAGTCGGGGTGATAGCGGTCGATCATCTGGAGCGTCTGCTCGGCGTCGAACTTCCCGCCGAGCACGACGTGATTGCCCGCGAGCAGCGCGGTCATCGTCCAGATGAACGGGCCGTTGTGGTACAGCGGCCCGGGCATCACGTGCGTGCCGTTCAACGCCATGCCGAGGAGCGGCGCCGCGTCGGGATCGATCGTGCTCGCCTGGTTCGCCAGGATCAGCTTGGGCCGGCCGGTGGAGCCGCCCGAGGTCATCGCCTTGTACGGGTTCGAGACCGCATCGGTATTCGCCAACGGTCCGTCGTCGAAGTCGTCCAGGTCGAGCGGGGCATCCACGACGACGCGCGGCGCCGCGAGTTCGATGATCGCTTCGAGCTCCCGCTTCGGCAGGCGCGCCGACACGGGTTGCGGGACCGCGCCCAGCTTCCAACACGCGATCGTGGTGGCGACGAAGGCGATGCTGTTCGGGAGCGCGATCGTGACGAGGTCGTCCTGCTCGACACCCTTCGCCACGAGCGCCCGCGCGGTGCGGTTGGTGAGCGCTTCGAGCTCGGCCCGGGTGATCGTGCCGTCGTCGTCGCCGCCCGTGGTCATGCCCGCGGTGAGAACGGTGAGCGCGGGATGGTCGGGGTCGGCGGCGACGTGCTGGGCGAGACGTTGCGGGTACGAGATCAGGGTCACGGACGAGATTCTGGCGCGCCGCCACAGCGGCGGACAGCCGACTTCATCCAACGGACCTGCGACAGCTGTTCACAGCACTCGCAGCACACGTCGAGATGGGCCGCGATCAACAACATCGTGGTGGCGTCGCACTCGCAGTCGGCATACCAGTTGATGAACGCGAGCACCTCGACGCACGAGGGCTCCGGCGAACGTACGAGGGGTTCCGGCGGCACCACGAAGGGTCGAACCCGAGAATCGGGCCATGGATTCCCTGCTGTCCTATGGTCCGCCCCCATGCAGACGACAAATTCCCCTGGAAATTCCCCTGGAAACTCCCCGGGCAACTCGACCGGATTGCCGCTCTCGGGCACGTCGGCACTCGTCACGGGCGGCGCTTCCGGCATGGGGGAGGCGACGGCCCGGCGCCTGGCCGCCGCCGGCGCGACCGTGGTGATCGTCGACCGTGATCAGGCCAAGGGCACCCAGGTCGCCGCCGAGCTCGATGGCACCTTCGCGCCGGCCGACGTCACGAATGAGGACGACGTGTCCGCCGCGGTCACGCGCGCGACCGAGCTCGGGCCGCTGCGCACCTGTATCCACTGCGCGGGAATCGGCTGGGCCGAGCGCACGCTCAACCGGGCCGGCGACCCACATTCACTCGACACGTTCCGCAAGGTCCTCGAGATCAACCTGGTCGGCACGTTCAACGTCTTGCGACTTGCGGCGTCGGGCATGTCGCCCAACGAGCCGGACGAGCAGGGCGAACGGGGTGTGATCGTGAACACCGCGTCGATCGCGGCGTACGACGGCCAGATCGGTCAGGCCGCGTACTCGGCGTCGAAGGGTGGCGTCGTGGCACTCACGCTCACGGCGGCCCGCGATCTTGCTGCGGTCGGCATCCGTGTGTGCACGATCGCGCCCGGACTCATCGACACACCGCTGCTCGGAGGCCTGCCCGCGGAGGCGCGCGACGTGCTGGCGCAGTCGGTGCTCTTTCCGAAGCGGCTGGGCGTTCCCGACGATTTCGCCTCGCTCGCGATGGAGATCGTCCGCAATGGCTACCTCAACGGCGAGGTCATCCGGATGGATGCCGGCATCCGGATGCCGCCGAAGTAAGGGATCTGGCAGAGTAAGGCCTATGGCGACGCACCCGACCCGGAGTGACATCGACCTCCTCGACGGCAGTTTCTACGTCGACGACCCGCACGAGAAGTACACATGGATGCGCGAGAACGCGCCCGTGTACTTCGACGCCGAGAACGGCGTGTGGGGAATCGCGTCGTACGCGGCGCTGCTCGCGATGGAGAAGGATCCGCACACGTTCTCCAACGCGGGCGGGATCCGCCCCGACAACGGGCCGATCCCGATGATGATCGACATGGACGATCCCGAGCACTGGAAGCGTCGGAAGCTCGTCAACAAGGGCTTCACGCCTCGGCGCGTCCGCGACAGCGAGCAGAAGATCCGCGATGTGTGCGACGCGATCATCGACACAGTGTGCGAAAAGGGCGAGTGCGACTTCGTCAACGACATCGCGGCGCCGCTCCCCATGATCCTCATCGGCGACATGCTCGGCGTCGAGCCCGAAGACCGCGACGATCTCCTCCAATGGTCGGACGACATGGTGAGCGCGCAGAGCGGGAACGCCACCGACGAGCAGTACGTCAAGGCGATGAACGCGATGGAGGGCTACAGCGCGTTCTGCACGCACGCAGTGGCGCAACGCCAGGCCCAGCCGACCGACGATCTCATGAGCGTGCTCGTGCACGCGGAGGTCGACGGCGATCGCCTCAGCCCCGACGACGTGTTGCACGAGAGCCTGCTGATCCTCGTCGGCGGCGACGAGACGACCCGCCACGTCATCAGCGGCGGCGTCGAGCAACTGTTGTTGAACCCCGACCAACGCCAGCTGCTCGTCGACGACCCGTCGAAGATCACCGTGGCGGTCGAGGAGATGCTGCGGTGGGTCACGCCGATCAAGAACATGTGCCGCACGGTCACCCACGACACGGAATTCATGGGTCAGCCTATGACGGCCGGACAGAAGTGCATGTTGTTGTTCGAGTCGGCCAACCGCGACTCGACCCGCTTCGACGATCCGTTCCGCTTCGACGTCGAGCGCGACCCGAACGAACACCTTGCCTTCGGATTCGGAGCGCACTTCTGCCTCGGCCAGGCGCTCGCCCGCCTCGAGCTGAAGGTCATGTTCGAGCAGCTGCTCGTGCGACTCCCCGACCTCGAGCTCGCGGCCGATTCCGCCGAACTGCCGCGTCGCCGCGCGAACTTCATCAGCGGGCTCGAGTCGATGCCCGTGCGATTCAGTCCGAGTCCCCCGCTCCTGAGGAGCACGGTGTGAACAACCGCGAGCTGGTCGAGAAACTCTGGGTCGATCTCTACAACCGCGACTTCGACGCGGTGGGCGCGGCGTTTACCGAGCACGGCGAGTACACCGACGTGCCCACGCCGCCCGACGATGTCGCACGCGGCCCCGCACAGATCGCGGCGCGCCTCCGCCTGGGGCTCGAGCCCCTCTCGGGGATCTCGCACGACATCCGGATCATCGTCTCCGAGGGCGACACCATCGTCACCGAGCACATCGAGCACTGGGAGTGGCCCACGGGTGAACGCGCCTCCCTTCCCTTCGTGTCGATGCACGAGGCGAGCGACGGCAAGCTCATCCGCTGGCACGACTACTGGGACCTCGCCACGCTGATGAACTCCGCGCCCGCGTGGTGGGTCGAGCACATCATGAGCGAGTCGGCCCGCATCGGCCTGCGCGACGCCTGACCCGTGGTGGCACCGTGATCCTCGTCGACCGCCCGCGCTGGCCTGCGCACGGAACGCGCTTCGCCCACCTCGTGAGCGACACGTCGTTCGACGAGCTGTACGCGTTCGAGTCCGCGCTCGCGGTGCCGAGGCGATTGCGATTTCACAACGACCACTTCGACGTGCCGGAACGCTGGTGGCAGCTCGCGGTCGACGCCGGCGCCGAGATCGTCTCGACCCACGAGCTCGTACGACGCATCCGCGCCGCGGGCCTGCGGGTACGGCCTACTTCGGCTGGAACCGCACCGCGCCGTCGAGCCGGATGACCTCGCCGTTCAGGTAGCCGTTCTCGACGATGTGCTGAGCCAGCGCGGCGTACTCCTCGGGCTGGCCCAACCGCTTCGGGAACGGGACGTTGCCGGCGAACACGTCGCGCATCGCCTCCGGAACCGACAGCATCGGTGGAGTCGCGATCGTGCCCGGCGCGATCGTGCACACGCGCACGCCGACCGACGACAGGTCGCGCGCCGCGATGATCGTCATGCCGATCACCCCCGCCTTGGCCGAGCCGTACGCCACCTGGCCGATCTGCCCTTCGTAGCCCGCGATCGACGCGGTGAGCACGCACGCACCCCGCTCGCCGCCCTCGTCGGGAGCGTTGGCCGACATCGCGGCGGCCGAGAGTCGCAACATGTTGAACGTGCCGACCAGATTGAGCTCGATGACTCGGCGGAACGCGTCGAGGTCGTGCGGCTTCCCGTCGCGGGCGAGCGTGCGCGCCGCGATGCCGCCGCCGCCGCAGTGCACGAGGATCGCAAACCGACCGCGCGCCGCAGCCGCCTGCGTGGCCGCGGTCACCTCTTCCTCCGAGGTCACATCGCAGCGCACGAAGCGATCCGCGCCACCGAGCTCGGCCGCGACCGCGCGTCCCCGATCCTCCGCGATGTCGGCGAGCACCACCTCCGCGCCGGCCGCGTACAACCGACGGGCGGTCGCCTCTCCCAGTCCTGACGCCGCGCCGGTTACGAGTGCGACGTTGCCGGCAATTTCCACAGGTCGTCTCCCTTGGTTGCGATGCGGTCGACGAGTGCGGGCTCGCCCGCGCAGACCACGTATTCGACATTGCGCAGATGCGACACCCGACCGACCTTCTTCCCGCCCGGACTGTGGATGCCGATCTGGGCCCCGACGTAGCGCCGGGAGTCGAACGCGAGCGTGGCCACCGCGCCGCCGCGGGCGCGGCACACGGCCTCGAGCTCTTCGATCGCGACCCACGACTCGTTGTTGTACGAGACCACGACGAGCGCGGCGTCGACGTCGCGAATCACGCTCGTCAACGCGGCCGGCATCGACTGGCGGCTGTTGAACACGCTCTTGGTCGACGGATCGCGCGCGTCGACGCGCTTGCACGCGACCCCGTAGTGCTCGGGCGCGTCCCAGGCGACCAGGGTTTCCCAGACGTGGTAGTTCGTGAAGTAACGGTGTTGGTTGTACGGCGGATCGAGATACGCGAGGTCGAAGGGCCCGAGCGTGGCGACCGCGTCGAGCGCGTCGGCGCGCACCGCCGTACCCCCGCCCGCGACGAGCTCCGGGACGCGCAGTTCGATCTCGCGGTACGAGCGGTCGGCCCACTGTTTGACGTACGCCATCTGCACGCCCGTCGTGGAATCGACCCGGTCGGCCGCTTCGATAAGGCTCGTCAGCAGCACCGGGTACAGCCAGCTACCGGCGTAGTCGCGCTCGATCGCGTCGCGCATCGCGTCGACGCGCTCGCCGTTGTGCGGCTGCAGGAAGCGGGAGCTGATACAGAAGGTCTCGGTGAAATATCCGGCGACGCCCGGGCGCGCCATCAGATCACGCAGCGCATCCCCGACGGCCGCAAGATCGGCGGTCGCGCCGTCGAGCTCGACGTAACACCGGGCGAACACCTCCGCGTAGCGGGCGGTGTCGACGGCGGTCACGTGCGCGCCCCGCCGCTTCAGCTCCTGGGCCACCCGAGTGGTGCCGGTGAACAGGTCGAGTGCCCGCCGCGCGCCGGCGACGGTCGCGATCGCACCCAGGACCGGAACCAGCCGGCGTTTCGAACCGATGTACTTGATCACGTCGAGTCGTGAGCGTATTGGCGGTGAACTCAGTCGACGATGATGCTGCGAGCGAAATCAGGGACGCCGCGGGCGCGGAGTACCGCGGCTTTCACGACCCGGCCGGGAACCGAAGGTGGAGGTTCTCGGTCTGGCGGATGCCGGGCGAGAACGAGAGAACCGTGTGCGGCGCGAGCTCGTAGTCGGGGACGCGCCGGTGGAACTCCTCGAGCGCGACCGTCAGCTCGAGACGCGCCAGGTGCGAGCCGAGACACCGGTGCGCCCCGCCGCCGAACGCGAGATGGCGGTTCCGCTCACGATCGAATCGGACCTCGTCCGCGCCCTCGAACTCGGCCCGATCGGCGTTGGCGGCGCCGATGAGCAGGATCGCACCGTCGCCGGCCTTGAGCTGCACACCTTGCATCTCGACGTCCTGGGCGACGATGCGGGGCACCATCATCACCGGCGTCTGGTGCCGCAGGAGCTCCTCGACCGCGCCGGGTACGAGCGAGCCGTCTTTGATAACGGCGCCGCGCCGCTCCGGGTGCTGTGCGAGGAACACGATCATGCAGTCGAGGGTGGCCGTGACGGTGTCGAGTCCTCCGAGCAACAACAGGTGCGTCGTACCGATCAACTCGTCGTGGGTGAGCGGTCGGCCTTCGATCTCGCCGTGCACGATCGTGCTCAACAGCCGGTCGTCGGGATGCGCGCGCTTCTCCTCGATCATCTCCTCGAAGTAGTTCTCGATCGCCTTGCCCGCGGCTTCGCGCTTTGCATCGGCCGTCGCGGCGTCGTCGGCCTGCGGGCGGATCGTGTCGTCGCGCCACCGCAGGAACTGCGGCAGATCCTCTTGGGGAAGCCCCATGAGGGCGAGGAAGATCGTCGAAGGGAGCGGCGTGGCGAAGTCTTCGTGGAAGTCGCACTCCCCCGTCGCGACGAACTCGTCGATGATCTCGTTGACGAGGACGCGCGCTTCGGGTTCGAGGTCGGCCATCCGCTTCGGCGAGAACTGGGGGTCGAGCAGTCGCCGGTACTTCGCGTGGTCGGGCGGGTCGACTGAAAGCGGGATCAGGGGGACGTCGTTGCCGATGTTCACGACGTTCTTCGACGAGAACACCTCTGGGTGTTTCAGCGCCCACAGCACGTCCTCGTAGCGCGACAAGGTGGCGCTCGGACCGAACGCACTTTCGGTGCGCCCGACCGGGCAGCGCTCGTGCACGTCCTGGTACACGGGGTGGGGATCGTCCGCGCATCGTTGCGAGAACGGATCGAGATCCGCGTCGTCGCGGTCGGCGGAAACAGCATCGTCCGTGTACATCAAGACTCCTTGGAGGTCGGCGTCGTTCGGGGTTGCGGTCGTTGGGACGTCACGGTCGTTGGAGGGCGGCGGGAACCGGGTGGCGGAACAGCTTCGAGGCGTTCTCCCACGTGACTTTGCGCACGACGTCGGCCGGCACGTCCGCAAGTGCGGCGGCGGCGTTCGGTTGCGTGTCGGGCCACGTGGAATCCGCGTGCGGGTAGTCGCTCTCGATACAGATGTGATCGACGCCGATGTGATCGCGCAGCGCGAACGTGGATCCGATGTCGATCGTGCAGAACCAGAAGTTGCGGCGCAGCGCGTCGGTGGGCGACACGTCGGCATCGTTCCAGCCGTCCGAACCGACTGCGGAATGGTCGAGCACGTAGTCGATGCGGTCGATCAGCATCGGCACCCAGCTGATGCCGCCCTCCGAGAACGCGATCTTGATGTCGGGGAAGCGGGTTGGCACCTGCGCCCACAACCAGTCGGCCGCGGTGACGAGCGCATTCACCGGAAAGAGGCTCGTGTAGAGCTCGAGTGGTGCGCCGGGGGAACGGGCGGCCGTCCACGACGACGACCCGTTGTGCAGGCACACGACGGTTTCCGTCTCCTCGCAGGCACGGAGAAACGGATCCCAGTACGTGTCGATCATCGGCGGGAGGTGCAGCTGCAGGTCGACGGGATTCTCGGGAAAGCTGACGGCCTTGAAGCCGCGCTCGGCGTTACGCCGGACATCGGCGGCCGCGACCTCCGGATCGTTCACCCACGCGAGCTGGAGCGGGATGACGCGATCGGGATGCGGGCCGGCCCATTCGTCGATGTGCCAGTCGTTCCATGCGCGCAGGGCCGCGAGGCCGAGCTCCGGATCCTTGCTCTTGGCGAAGATCGTTCCGGCGAAGCCCGCGATGAGTGAAGGGAAGCACAGCGTGGCAAACACGCCGTCGAGATCCATGTCGGCGACGCGTGCGTCGATGTCGTAACAGCCGCGCCGCATCTCGTCGAAGCGCGCCGGCTCCATGCTCCACTCCGCCTTGGGTCGGCCCGCGACCGCGTTCAGCCCGACCTGCGGATAGAAATTGTCCTCGTAGATCCACGTCTCCCGGCCGTCGTCGAGGGTGACGACGCGCGGTGCGCGTTCCTGCAGCGCCGCGGGGAGCCGACCCTCGAAGCAGTGCGCGGGCTCGATGAGATGATCGTCGACGGAGATGATCGTGTAGTTGCGGACGCGTGGCTCCGGATCGGGAAGGAACGTCGCGGTCATCGCTTGCCGATGCCTTCGGTGCAGAAGCGGTGCAGGTAGCGCGCGAGCTCGCCGGTGTCGGCCACGCGGCCGACGACGACGTCGTGAATACCGTCGAGCAACACCGCGAACATCGTGCGGGCGTCGCGTTTCGGGTCGTCGGAGTCGATGTGACGCGCCAGCAGGTCGACGAGCGGCGCGAGCGCGTCGCGCAGTTCCCCGTCGTGCAGTTCGGTGAGCCTGCGGTACTCGCGTACGAGCACCCCGGCGTAGCCGACGGCCTCGGCCGGCGTGAGGAGGTCGAACAGCTCGAACACGTACGCGCGGAGCGCCGCGTCACCCGATCG
>DASYJT010000252.1:0-17786 GCA_035996165.1 Acidimicrobiia bacterium | reverse complement strand
TATCTGCTCGATCAGGCTGTCGGCTGGCTCGACTGAGCCAGTGCAGCGCGCCGGACGACGCCGGGTGACCCAGGTACGATGCCCACGTGGCGATGCGTACCGACTGCCGGCACTACGAGAGCCGCACCTACGCGTCCGGTGAGGCCGTCCGCCGGTGCGCGCTCGACCTCGCGCCGGAAGCGCCGTGGAATTGCCCCGTCGACTGCCCCCGCTACGAGCGGCGCATGATCGACGCCGGTTGGCAGTACGGATCGATGGTCAAGGGCATGGAGCCGTCGCCGCCCGAGCCCGAGGTCGCGATGAACGCCGACATCGCGGCGTTGCTCGACGAAGCCGAAGACATCGTGAACGCGGCAGGGGTCGACCTCCTCGCAGAGCAGGCGAAGCGCGACGCGCAGCAGCGCAAGCGCATGTTCCGGAAACGCAAGAAGCGCTGAGCTTTGCCCGGGGTAGGTTGCCCCGGTGGTGGATCTCGCGAGTCGCTCCCGCGCGATGCCGGTGGAGCGCCGCGCGGTTGTGGCGATTCTCATCGCAGTCTTCCTGTGGTCGGGCACGTCGTTGTTCGTGCGCGCCGGGCATTCGGACGCGTTGGTCTTCACCACGTACCGGCTGTGGTTCGCGCTGCCACCGTTGGCCGCGGTCGTCGCGTGGCGGTCGAGCCGGACCGATAGCGCGCCGTTCTGGCCGGAAGACGTACCCACGCTGCGGTGGCTCGCGTTGCTCGTCGGCGCGGGCGCGTTCTTCATCGCGGGCGCGGCCACCACGTTTGCCGCGCTGGGCCTGACGCGATTGCTCGACGTCACCTTGATCGGATCGCTGCAACCGGTATTGATCATCGGGTTCGCGGTCGCGTTCCTCGGCGAGCACGTCGCACGTTCGCATCTACTCCGCGCCGCCGTTGCGATCGCGGGCACGATCATGGTCGCGGCCGCCGCGTCGGGGAGCGGTACGTGGAGTCTCTCCGGCGACGTTCTCGCCGTGCTCAGCCTCGTCTTCAACTCGGGTTGGTTCCTCTACGGCCGCGTGTTGCGCACGCGGATCGTGGTCGACCCGTTCGCGTTCATGTTGGGGACGCTCACGGCCGCCGCGATCCTGCTGACGCCGGTCACGTTGGTCGTGCACGGATCGCTGCGGATCAGCGGCCGCGGCCTCTTCTTCGCGACCGCGACGATGATCGCGGGAACTGCTGCGCACGTGATGATGATCTGGGCGCACCGTCATGTCCCGACATCCGTCTCGTCGCCGATGCTGCTGGGTGAGACGCCACTCGTCGCGGCCGGCGCGTGGGTGTTCTTCGGCGAGTCGATCGGCGTGCTGCAAGGGCTCGGCTCGGCGATCGTCGTCGGTTCGTTGTGGGGTGTGACCCGCGGCCCCGAGCTGGAGCACGTGGAACACGACGTCCCCGACCCGGCTCCACCGACCTAAGCGTTGGTGAGGGCGTGGGCGTGGGCGTGGGCGTGGCTGTCGCACCCATCGGGGAGAATGCGGGCATGACCAAGCTGCTCGGCCTCCGAACCGTCATCTATCCGTCGCCCGATCTCGACGCGGCGAAGGCGTGGTGGACCGAGTTGCTCGGGTTCGGTCCGTACTTCGACGAGCCGTTCTACGTCGGCTTCGAAGCGGGGGGTTACGAGCTGGGGCTGCTGCCCAACGGCGACCCGGCCGACGGTGCGCTCACATACTGGGGCGTCGACGACGTGAACGCGGCAGTTGCCTCCGCGATGGCCCAGGGTGCGACGGAACACGTGCCGGCGGCTGAGGTCGGCGACGGCATCGTCACCGCGACCGTGCGCACGCCGCTGGGATCGATCGTCGGCTTCATCTACAACCCCCATTTCGCCCCGACCTGAGCCCTTCCAGGGTGGGTGGTCGGGTGTGGGTCGGTGGGGTGTGGGTGCGAGCGGGGAGACTTGAACTCCCACCTCTTTCGAGACCAGGACCTAAACCTGGCGCGTCTGCCGATTCCGCCACGCTCGCGTGCGTCCATCTTCTCACCTGGGAGCACGGGTAGACCCAGGGGTATCCTGCGGCCTCGCGCCGGCGCCCGAAGTTCGTGGCGCCGGAAGTTGGTGGAGGTTCGCATGGGCAAGCAGATCCCGATCGTCGACTACCTCGCGATCGACGACGGTGCGCCGCATCTCGTCGCCTGGGAGGCGGCCGACACCGGTGCGCTCTACTTCGACCGGCGCAATGCCGACGCCAAGGGCGGCGGTACCGAGTTCAAGCGCCGCAAGCTCGCGACTACCGGCAAGGTGCGTTCGTTCACGATCGTCAATCGTGGCATTCCCGGGATCCCGGTTCCGTACGTCTCGGCGCTCGTCGACCTCGACGGCGGCGGCACCGTGAAGGCCAACCTCTCGAACGTCCCGCCCGACCCGCAGCACGTCAAGCTCGGCATGGCCGTGAAGATGACGACGTTCGCGGCGGGTACCGACGACGACGGCACCGAGGCGATCGCGTTCGCCTTCGAGCCGGCATCCTGAATTCTCGATTCGGCTGAAAGGCGCATGCGATGAGCAGCGACGGCGACAACGTTTGGATCCTCGGCACCCACATGACCAAGTTCGGTCGTCACGGCGACAAGGACTTGATCGACCTCGCGAGTGAGTCCGCGCTCGGCGCGATGAAGGACGCCGACGTCACGATCCACGACATGGACGTGCTCGGCTGCGGCAGTCTCTTCAACGCGATGGCCGGCGTCGGCCAGCAGTTGCAGAAGCAGATCGGCCAGACCGGGATTCCCGTCTACAACGTGGCCAACGCGTGCGCGACCGGCGCGACGGCGTTGCGCACGGTCCTGCTCACGATCAAGGCGGGCGAGGCCGACATGGGTCTCGCGGTCGGCGTGGAGCAGATGGGCAAGGGTGGTTTGCTCGGCGCGGGCGGCAAGGGCGACCGCGGCCGGCAGGTGTACGAGCCGAGCGGTCGTTACGGCTCGGTGATGCAGGCCGAGGGCATCCTCGGAACGGGTCTTATGCCGGGCGTGTTCGCGCAGGCCGGCATGGAGTACGCGTACGAGCACGGTGGCGTCGACTTCGAGCAGTTCGCCAAGGTCGCGGAAAAGAACCACGCGCACTCCACGCTGAACCCGCTCGCGCACTATCAGAAGCAGTTCTCGCTCGACGAGGTCATGGCCGCCGAGATGATGAGCTACCCGAACACGTTGCTGATGTGTTGCCCGAACACCGACGGTTCGGCCGCGGTCGTGCTCGTCAGCGAAGAGAAGCTGCGCACGTTGTCGACCGACCAGCAGAAGCGCGCGGTGAAGATCAGCGCGTCGGCGTTGACGACCGACCCCTGGACCGAGCACGCGCAGGTGCAACCCGACGTCAACACGCTCACGCGCAACGCGGCGAAGCAGGCGTACGAAACCGCGGGTGTGTCGCCGCAGGATCTCGACCTCGTCGAGCTGCACGACTGCTTCGCGACGGCCGAGCTCATCCACTACGACAACCTGATGCTCTGCAACCCGGGTGAGGCCGGCAAGTTCATCGACGAGCGCGGACCCTGGCGCGACGGTCAAACCCCCGTGAACGTCAGTGGTGGTCTGATCTCCAAGGGTCACCCGATCGGTGCCACTGGTATCGCCAACGTGTACGAGGTGGCCACCCACCTGCGCGGCGAGGCGGGCGACCGTCAGATCGAAGGCGCCAAGGTCGGGATGACCCATGTCATCGGCCTCGGCTCCGCCTGCGCCGTCCACATCCTCGAAAAAGCCGCCGTCTAACCACCCCCAATTTCCCCCAACAGTTGGCAGGAAAATCGTTGTTCCACAACGATTTTCCTGCCAACTGTTGGGGGTTTGTGTGGGGGATTGTGGGCGATCTGGCTAGATCGAGGTCCAGCCGCCGTCGACGCAGAGGGTCTGGCCGGTGAGGAAGCTGCTCGCGCTGCTCGCGAGAAAGAGCAACGCGCCGTCGAGCTCGTGCTCTTCGCCGCCGCGCCCCATCGGGGTGCGTTGACGCATCCATCGTTCGGCGTTCTCGTCGCCGAACATCAGGCCTTCGGTCATCTCGCTGCGGAACCACCCCGGCGCGAGGCAGTTCACCCGTATGCCGCGCCGCGCCCACTGCGCCGACAGCTCGCGTGTGAGATTCACCAAACCCCCCTTCGAGGCCGCGTACCCGGCCTCGGGGATCTGGCCCACGCCGACGAGTCCCCAGATCGACGCGACGTTCACGATCGCGCCGCCCGTCTCCATCGCGACCATCGCCCGCGCGCTCTCCCTCGCCAACGCGAACGGCGCGACCAAGTTCACTCGCAACGTCGCGGTGAACTTGTCGGTCGTCTCGTCGAACGCGGGCGTGGGTGTGCTCGTCCCCGCGTTGTTGACCAAGACGTCGACGCGTCCGTAGTGCGCGAGCGTCGCCGCCACCAACGCTTCGGGGGCACCGTCGTCGGAGAGGTCGCACGCAACGACGTGCGCGTCGCGTAGCTCGAGGGCAAGTGCGTCGAGTCGTTCGACGCGTCGGGCCGCGAGCACCACGCGCGCCCCGGCCGCATCCAAGACGCGCGCGAACCGCGCGCCCAAGCCGGCGCTCGCGCCGGTCACGATCGCGACCTTGTCGTCGAGGCGAAACGTTGCGAACGGATCGAGCGTCATTCGTCAGGACTCCCAGTACCCGGAGATTGTGTAGCCCAAGGACAGGCCGGCATTTGCTCCGGTCGCGATGCTGAGACACACGAGGCTCGATGTCGTGACAAGGGGTGTCGTGAAGTTGATCGTCGTCGTGGTGTCGGCCGGGATGAATGCATACGGGAGAACTTTGAGAATCGGCGGCCCGGTTGTACTCGCGCAGGTTCCGGCCCCGCCGTCCTGATACAGAGCGATGACGACGTTGAGCCGCGAGCTGTCATTGTTGATCTGACTTATCACGATGTCGGTGATCGCGATGCGACACGGGCTCGTCGCACATCGAATTCGCGTGTCGGTCGTCCCGGCGCCTCGTGCGCCGGCCAAGGCGAACGGGTGCGGCGGGGTCGCGTTCCCGACCGCTCCCTTCGTGTACGTGTCGAGCTGTCCGGCGCTGTTGACGTATGCCCGATATGTGCCGTGCGGGTCGGTGATCGAGACATTGGAGACGGTGTAGGTCGCGAACGCGCTGATCGGGAAACCCACTACGACGACGACTGCGACGATGATCAGGGTGAGTTGGCCACCGCTGAAACGTCCGAGCCGCCGTCGACCCGTTTCTTTACCGCGAGATCCGAACATGAACGACCATCCTCTGCTGCCGTGGTGGCGCGGTCCTCGCGCCACACGTCGGCGATCCTCGCAGCCCGAACTCCGTTCTCGCCACAGCAGCGCCGAGTACATCCCGGCGGTCCGGCGACGGTTTGGAAGCACGGCAAGCAGGGGACCCTGTGTGCACCTTGCTCGCCGCGCACCAGCGCGACGTAGCGGTAACGCAACTATGGAAGGAACGGCAACAATGGGAATCACTACGAGCCTGGTCCTGATCGCGGCGGGCGCAATCATGCGTTTCGCGGTGACTGCGCAGGCAAGCGGCTTCAGCGTTCACACGGTCGGAGTCATCCTGATGATCGTCGGCATCGTTGGCGCGCTCCTCTCGATCGCCTTCTGGGCGAGCTGGGGCGGATTCTCGCGACGCACCGTCGTGGAGCGTCGCACGCCGAATGCGACGACGACCAGCGAAACGGTCCGGTAGGTCGCACACTCGCACAGTCGTCTCTGGCAGCCGCCCGCCTCCGCAACGGGCGGCTGCCGGGACCTCGTCACTCGCGCCGAGCGGTGACGACGTTGTAGCGTCGCCGCGATGGCGAGCGACGACATTCGGCCTTTCCGCGTCGAGGTTCCCGAAGCGGTGCTCGACGACCTCCGCGACCGGCTGTCGCGTACGCGCTGGCCCGACCAGATCCCGGGCAGCGGTTGGGACTACGGCACCGACCTTGCATATCTGCAAGACCTCTGCGACACGTGGCAGAACAAGTTCGACTGGCGGGCGCAGGAAGATCGGTTCAATCGCTGGCCGCATTTCCTGACCGACATCGCGGGCCAACAGATCCATTTCATCCACGCCCGCTCCGACAATCCCGACGCGTTGCCGTTGATCATCACGCACGGCTGGCCGGGATCGGTCGCCGAGTTCCTCGACATCATCGAACCGCTGCGCGCGAACTTTCACGTAGTCGCGCCGTCGTTGCCCGGGTACGGATGGTCGGGTGTAACGACCGACGCAGGGTGGGACGTACAGCGCGTTGCCGAGGCATGGAAAACATTGATGGCGCGTCTCGGTTACGACAGGTACGGCGCGCAGGGAGGCGACTGGGGCGCGATGGTCTCCGCCCGCCTCGCCGCGATCGACTCCGAGCACATGATCGGGCTGCACTCGAACATGCTCCTCGCGTTCCCCGACGACGCGAGCGGCATCGAGTTGACCGACGACGAGGTCGCCGATCTTGCGGCGGCCGGCGAGTTCATGACCAAGGGCGCCGCGTACCAGGAGATCCAGGGCAAGAACCCGCAGACTCTCGGTTACGGCCTCACCGATTCGCCCGCCGGTCTCGCGGGCTGGATCGTCGAGAAGTTCCTCGTGTGGACCGACAACAACGGCAGCCCCGAAGACGCCGTCACTCGCGATCAACTCCTGACAAATCTCACGGTCTATTGGGTCACGAAGACGATCAACTCGTCGATCCGCCTCTACTGCGAGTCGTCGCGCACCGGGCGGTTCGGACCTACCGGCGAGTACATCACCGTCCCGACTGCCGCGGCCGTCTTCCCCGCCGAGATCTTCCGGATACCCAAGGCATACGCGGAAACGCGATTCAACGTGGTGCGCTATAACCGTTTCGACCGCGGTGGCCATTTCGCCGCGCTCGAGGAGCCCGATCTCCTGATACAAGATGTGACGGAGTTCTTCTCGACCCTGAGGTGAGGGCATGCACGATCTCGTGATCAAGGGTGGTTCGGTCGTCGACGGCACTGGCGCTCCGAGTCGCAGCGCCGACATCGCGATCACGAACGGCGTCATCACCGACGTCGGCGCGGTCGACGGCCGGGCGCGCGAGACCGTCGATGCCGACGGCGCGCTCGTCACGCCGGGATTCGTCGACGTGCACACGCACTTCGACGGTCAGGTCACCTGGGACCCGATGCTCACGCCGTCGTGTTGGCACGGCGTCACCACGATCGTGATGGGTAACTGCGGTGTGGGCTTCGCGCCGGTCAAGCCCGACAAGCACGCGTGGCTCATCGGTCTGATGGAAGGCGTCGAAGACATCCCGGGCGCCGCGCTCTCGGAAGGTATCCAGTGGGGATGGGAGCACTACCCCGAATACCTCGACGCGGTCGACCGTGCGCCGAAGATGCTCGACGTCGGCGCGCAGGTGCCGCACGGCGCGGTGCGCGGCTACGTGATGGGGGAGCGCGGCGCGAAGAACGAACCCGCCACCGCCGACGACATCGAGGCGATGGCGCGCATCGTGCGCGAAGGCATCGAAGCGGGCGCGCTCGGCTTCTCGACCAGTCGCACGATCGCGCACATGGCGATCGACGGTGAACCGGTCCCCGGCACGTTCGCGGCGGAGGACGAGCTGTTCGGTATCGGCCGCGTACTCGGTGAGCTCGGTACCGGCGTGTTCGAGCTCGCACCCGCCGGCGCGCTCGGCGAAGACCTCGCGGCGCCCGAGCTCGAGATGGCGTGGATGCGCAAGCTCTCCGCGGCGATCAAGCGCCCGGTCACCTTCGCGCTCACGCAAAACGACCACGACCCGGAGTCGTGGCGGCTGATGCTCGACCTCTGCGCGGAGGCCGTTGCCGAAGGTGCGCAGGTGAGGCCGCAGGTTGCCGGGCGTCCGGTCAGCCTGCTCTTGGGCCTGCAGACCTTCCACCCGTTCGCCTATTGCCCGTCGTGGGCGCCGATCGGAGCGGCAACGCTCGCGGAGAAGGTCGCCGCGATGCACGACCCCGCGCTACGCGCCAAGTTGCTCGCCGAGGTCGACGACGCGATCGCGCCGATGCGCCAGTTCCTCGACCCCGCCCGCGCGTTCCCGATGGGCGCCGTCCCCGACTACGAGCCGTCGCCCGACCACAGTGTCGCCGCGCTCGCGCGGGCGCAGAACCGTTCGTGGATGGAAGTGTTCTACGACGCGTTGCTCGCCGACGACGGGCTCGGCCTCGTGCTGCGCCCGCTGCTCAACTACACCGACTTCTCCCTCGACGCGGTGCGCGAGATGTTGCTGCACCCGAGCAGCGCGTGGGGGCTGGGCGACGGTGGCGCACACTGCGGCACCACGTGCGACGCAAGCACGCCTACCTACATGCTCGCCCATTGGGCGCGCGACCGTGCGCACGACCGCCTACCGCTCGAGTGGATCGTCAAGAAGATGACGGCCGATACCGCGTCGCTCTACGGACTCGGTGACCGTGGGGTCCTGCGGCCGGGCAAGATCGCCGACGTGAACGTCATCGACTTCGAGCACGTCCAGCTCGAGACACCCGTGATGGTGCACGACCTCCCGGGCGCGGCGCGCCGGTTCGTGCAGCGGTCGCGGGGTTATCTCACGACGGTGAAGTCGGGCGAAGTCATCTTGTGCGACGGCGACGACCAGGGCGCGCGCCCCGGACGTCTGCTCCGCGGGGCGCGCTGAGAGCTAGAGACCGGAGCCCGGTTTCCAGACCATCAGGATCAAGAAGACCACGACGAAGACGTTGAGCGTCGCGCCGGCCGCGGCCATGCGCTTGCCGATCGACTGCAGCTCCACGACCTGGGGCGGCGGCCCACCCGCGGGCGGTGGACCCTGCTCCATCTCCGCGAGCAGGGCGTTGATCCGCTTGTGGCCGGGGATCAGGATCGCGTGCGAGACGCCGATCGCGACGACGTAGATCAACAGCGACAGCCAGATCCACGTCTGCGAGAACTTCCACTGCTTGTCGCTCGCAAGCACGAGCAGGATCCCGAAGATCGGGATCGCGTAGATGAACTTCTCGCCGATCGACGAGACCGTGAAGTTCGCCTCCGAGACGGCTCGCCCGCCGGGACCCGGGCGTTTCTGAGCCTGAGCCGCGTAGATCCCGTTCAGCATCACCGCGCCGAGCCCGACGATCGCCGTCAGGACGTGCAGCACGAGCAGTGTCTTGTACAGACCCGATCCGACAACGCCGAGCACCATGACCTCCCCGTCACTACGTGAATCGAGAGATTCCACCACACATGCGGGCGCCCGCGCGCTACAACTGACGCCGTGACCGAACTTTCCAACTTTCGCCGGATCGCCGCCGCCGACAGCTACCTCTGCATCGTGGCTACCGCCCGCGCCGACAGTTCGATGCAGGCCTCCCTGGTGACCGCCGGTGTCATGGTCGATCCCCGCTCCGGTGACGAGGTCGTCGCGTTCGTCGCGGCGGGTGGCGCGCGCAAGCTGGTGAACCTCCGGGCCCGGCCCTGGGCCACGGTCGTGGCGCGCTCGGGTTGGCAATGGGAGGCGGTCGAGGGGAAGACCGAGCTCATCGGCCCCGACGATCCCGCGGCGGGCTTCGACGCCGAGCGCCTGCGCACGCTGTTGCGGGAGGTCTTCGTCGCCGCGGGCGGCACGCACGACGACTGGGACGCGTACGACGCAGCCATGGTGAACGAGCGGCGGGTCGTCGTGTTCGTTCGGCCCGCGCGTGCCTATTCGAACGGGTAGACACGGGCATGAACGATGACCGCAAGCCGTCCCGGATCGGATTGCTCGCGCCGATGCCGTCGGAGTTCGCTCCCCTGGTGAAGGCGTGCGCGCTGGAACGCACCGATTCGGGTTGGGGCGGCACCGCCGGCGCGATCCGGCTGATCGCGGCGAAAACCGGTATCGGCACGCGGCTCGCGGCGGAGGCGACCGAGCGCCTGCTCGACAGTGCGCCCCTCGATCACGTGATGGTGGTCGGCATCGCGGGCGGGATGGGCCCGAGCAAGGTCGGAGACATCGTCTATCCGGAGGTGGTGGTCGACAAGGCCTCGGGCAAGGAATACCGGCCGTCACCGTTGCGCGAAGTCGCGTCCCACGGTCGGCTCGTGACGCACGACGACTTCGACATGCAGCCCGCCGAGCGCGACGCGCTCGTCGCAGATGGGTTCATCGCGGTCGACATGGAGACGGCCGCGGTTGCGGGCGTGTGCGAACGGCGCGGCGTTTCGTGGTCGGCGGTCCGGTCGATCAGCGACCTCGTCGGCGTGACTCCCGGTGACGTCATCGGCCTCGCGAATCCCGACGGAACGCCCAACGTCGGCGCGTCGATCCGCTATCTGCTCACCAAGCCGTGGCGCATCCCGAGGCTCGTCCGGCTCGGTCTCGACTCGAAGAAGGCGGCGACGGGCGCCGCCGAAGCCGCGGCCCGGATGCTGCAAAGTTCCTAGTGCAGCAGGACCCAGTCGGAGATCGACGGCGTGGGATTGGCGCCCGAGGGCAGCGCGACGCGCACGCTCAGCCAGTTCGCCCCGCTGATCGACGCGGTCAACACCTCGCTACCCACTGACCGCGGGGCGCCGGCAGTACCGATGACGACCGCGGGGCTCGCGGCGGCCGGCGCCACGTTGATCGCACGCGCGACGAGGGCGTCGGTGATCGCGTAGCGAGTACCGCGCGGCTGGAAGTCGAACTTCGCGCGCGGTGCGAAGACGGTTCCCGTGATGTTGACGCCCGTACCGTTCCCGCTCCCGCTCAACATCGCGCAACTGTTGATCGTCGTGACGCACCCGTTCTGCGTCGCCATGCCGCCGACCGCGGCGCGCAGGCCGATCATCGCGAGCTTGACCGTCGTCGTGCCCTCGACCGTGTCGCGCCCGCAGAGATCGAGCGTCGAACCGCCCGACAGCGCGATCTGGCTCGCGCCGCCGAAGATGAGCTGGGTTCCCGGCGAGGCGCTCACGCATCCCCCGGGGAACGGGGCGGCGGCCAATGGACCGGCAACCGGAGTTCCGCCGATGATCTTGAGTCCGGCGGCGTTCCAGACGGTGTTGGCGAAGTTGAGATAGAAGACGCCCGGCTTGAGCCATACCGTCTTGCACGCGCCGATCGCATTTTGCAACTGCGCGGCCGTGTACGTGCCGGCCCCGATCGTGGCCACCCCGGCCGCGCACGAACCCGCGCCGTTCGCGGGCTTGACCGCGACGGCCGGGTCGTAGGCGGGCGTGGCGCCGACCGCGGGGACCGCGCCCGCGAGGCTGCAGACGGGCGCGGCGGTGCCGGGATCGACGACGATCGTTCCCGTGCACGGGCGCCGGGCCCAGACCCGTCCTTCGTGCACGACGAGCCGGCTGGCGGCATTGGCGGTGATCGCCGCGTTGGAGAAGGTGTCGCCGTAGACGACGAGGTCGCCCGGCGCCGAGGTGGTCACGTCGACCTCGCTCGCATTCGCGCCGGCGAGCAGGAACTTCGCCAACGGAGAGTTCGTCGGTACGAGCGAGCCCGCTTGCGGGCACACGCCGACGGTGACGGTTCCCGAGCTGCCGGGGAACGTGAGAGTCGATGCCGGACAGGTCAGTCCGTTGCTGCGCCCGACCTCCGGATGGGCACGGATGTACGCGATCGCGGTTTGCATCCCCGCATCGGCCGACGTGCTCGAAACGCGCGTCGGGTGGGTCGCGATGTTGGTCGCCGCGAGGCTCGTGCGGAGGTAGGAAAGCGCGGCGGCGCTCGTCGTGCCGATGACGGTGAGCACGACGAGCGCGAGAATTATCGCGCTGCCCTGCTCACCGCCGATCGGCGACGATCGCCTCAACCGATGCACGTTGTTCCTCGTCTACGAGCGAGTTGAGTCGTGCATCAACCAGCGGGGCAGTCCGTGCCGCCGGCACCGACGTCGTAGGTGCCGGTCGCGGCGCCGCCATAGACGTACCCGGCGGTTGCGCTCGGCGATGCTGCTGTGATCGGGCTCTGCAACAACTTGGTAGGCGCCGTCCAGAGATTGGCGAGGGCGGCCGGATAGGCGTTCGCGGCGCTCTGGGCCTTGTACGCCTCGATCGCGGTACGCACCTCGCGCACCTCGGTGACACACGCCGCGTTCTTGCCGCGGGTGCTGATACCGCCGACCGAGAACACGACGACGGCCGCGAGGACGCCGAGGATGAGGACGACGACGAGAAGCTCGACGAGCGTGAAACCGCGCTGTTCGCGCGCTCCCGCCCGCCTTCCGTTCAGAAACTTGTGCATGGTTGATTCTCCTTGTTGAGTTTGCTCATTACTGCCTCCGGCCCACGTCGAGCGTGAAGGTGCCGGAAGGAACGTTGACGCCCGGGGCCGTCTGCACGTCGAGGTGCACGGTCCCGCAGGCGCCGGGCGCGGCGCAGGTCGCGGTGAAGGCCGTGACCTTGTCGGAGATGACGGTCACCGTCGCGGCCGACGCGGCGCCGATCGCGCACGTCGAGCGGGTCAGCCCTTTCGGGCCGATCCAGTAGGCGACCGCCTGGTCGGGCGCCGCGAGCGTCGCCACGGACTGCTCGGTGGTCACCAGCGCCGCGTTCGAGACACCGCACGCGTTCGCGTTTGGCGTTGCCGCGGCCGATGCGACGACGTCTTTCCAGACGAAGTGGGCGATGAACTGTTGCGCGTCGGCCTGCGCGATGCGCGTCCGCGTGTCGCTGGTCGTGCGCAGCCCGAGGATCAACGTGTCGGTGAGCACGCCGATGATCAACGACAGGATCGTGACGGTCAGCACGAGCTCGACCAGCGTGAAGCCCTGCTGCGCGTCGGTATGCGCGAACCGAGTCACGGCTTCCTCTTCACGATCGTGAGCGCGTCGGTCTGATTCGTGTTCGCGTCGGTCGTGGTGATGACGAGGCGCTGGGCGCCCTGGTCGGCGTTCGCGAGGCAGGTCGCCCGGTCGGTGAACGCGGCGGCCGTGCTCCCGTTCCAGTAGTCGACGGCGACGACCGCCGACGTGCCCGCGATGGGCGCGGGCGTGTACGCGGGCGCGCAGTTGACGTACGGCGCGTTGTTCAGCGCGGTCGCGTAGCTCCGGCTGGCCGTGTCGAGCATCGCCGTGGAGCGCCGGATCGTGGTCGAGTGGAAGAAGACCGCTTGACCTTCGAGGATCCCGACGAACGCGATCGACATGATCATCACGGTCATCATCACTTCGATCAGCGTGAAGCCGTTCTCCGACCGGGTCGCCATCACGGTTTCGCCAGGTTCGGTGCGTGGTAGATGCCGTACATCGCCGACACGAGCGCGAGCGCGACGAACCCGACGATCAGGCCCATGAAGATCACGACGAGAGGCTCGATGAGCGTCGTCGCCTTCTTGAGCTTGTACGTCAGTTGACCGTTGTAATAGTTCGCTGCGTTCTCGAGCTGGTGGTCGAGGGAGCCGGTCGATTCGCCGACGCGCAGCAGTTGCACGACGATGCGCGGGAACTTGCCACTGTTGGCGATCGGCTCCGCGATCCCGGCGCCCGCGAGCATCCGCTCCTGAACCTCGAGCAGGGTCTCCTCGTACACCGTGTTGTTCGTGCTGTTCGCCGCCGCTTGGATCGCTTCCGGAAGCGACACGCCGGCGCGCGTCATCGAGCCGAAGACGCGACAGAACCGTTCGAGCACCGCGAACTTCACGACCTCGCCCAGCACGGGGATGCGGAGCAGCAGGCGATCGCGCACGCCGCGGCCCTTCGGGCTCTTCCGCATCCACATCACCGCGACGATCGCCGCGATCAGCAGCGTCGGGAAGACGAACCACAGTTGGCTCATCAGATGTGACACGGCGATCAGCGCTCGCGTCGACGGCGGCAGCTGCGTGTTGAACTCCTTGAAGAACTTGGCGAACTTCGGCAGCACGACGGTCAGCAGCACCGCGACCGTCACGAACGACATCCCCATGACGATCGCGGGATACGTCAGCGCCGACTTGACCTTCGAACGCGCGTCGAGGTCGCGCTCGATGTACTCGCCGAGCTGCTCGAGCACCGTGTCGATGCGGCCGGTGAGCTCGCCGGCGCGGCAGAGGCCGATGAAGTACGGAGGCAGCAGCCGCTCGTGTTCCGCCAGCGCGTCGGAGAAGGGGACGCCGCGGACGATCGCCTCGCTGACGTCGCGCAGGATCTCCTGGAACCGTTTGCTGCCGGTGCTCTCGATGATGACGTCGAGACCTTCCGGGATCGAGATGCCGGCCCGCACGAAGGTCGCCATCTGGCGGGCGAACTGAGCGATCTCCATGGGCGGGATGCGTTTGCGCCCGATCTCGAAGTCGCGGAGCCGGCGCTGCACCTTGATGTGCGAGACGTCGAGGTTCTGCAGCAGGAGCGCGTCGCGGAGCTCCCGCTCGTTGCGCGAGTCGGCCGTCGCCCTGACGGTGGTTCCGGTGGCGTCCTTCGCGCGGTATTTGAACTGGGGCATCTGGGTCCTCGAAGTTCGTCAGAGCACGTAGACGGTGCGCAGGACCTCGGCGAGGGTCGTCTTGTCCTCGGCGACGAGCCGGATGGCCTGGTCGCGCAGCGTCTTCATGCCTTGCTCGACCGAGATCTGCCGGAGCTCATCGTGCGAGGCCTTCTCGACGATGGCGCGGCGAATCGTGTCGGTCACCCGCAGCACCTCGTACACGCCAATGCGCTCGAAGTAGCCGGTGTTGCCGCAGAAGTTGCAGCCGGCTCCGTGGATGAACGACGACTTGTTCGGGTCGCCACCCGAGCTCTCGTAGAACGCGGCTTCGTCCGGTGTCGGCGTGTACGGCTCGACGCAGTGGGGGCACACGCGGCGGATGAGGCGCTGACCGACGACACCCAACAACGACGACGCGATCAAGAAGGCTTCGAGGCCCATGTCCATGAAACGTTGCAGCGCGGCCGGTGCATCGGTCGCGTGCAGCGACGACATGACGAAGTGACCGGTGAGCGCGGCCTGCACCGCGATGCGGGCAGTCTCGACGTCACGAATCTCCCCGACGAGGATCGCGTCGGGATCCTGGCGCAGGATCGAACGCAGGCCGTTGGCGAACGTGACGCCCGCCTGCTCGTTCGTCTGGATCTGATTGATCGACGGGAACAGGTATTCGACCGGGTCCTCGATCGTGACGATGTTGACGCCGTCGTCGTTGATCGCCGCGAGTGTCGCGTACAACGTGGTTGTCTTGCCGGAGCCGGTCGGGCCCGCACAGATCACCATGCCGAACGGAGAACGGATCAACTGGCTGTAGTCGGCGAAGGTGTTGTCGAGCATGCCGAGCTGCTCGAGACCGATGAACGCGCGGCTGCCGTCGAGCAGCCGCAGCACGCACTTCTCGCCGAGCACCGTTGCCGCGGTCGACACGCGAACGTCGAGCCGCCGGCCACCGATCATGATCTCGAGCTGGCCGTCCTGCGAGCGGCGGCGCTCGATGATGTTCATGTCGGCCATGACCTTGATGCGGCTGATCAGCGAGGCACCCATCGACGGCGGCATCGTGAGGATCTCGTGCAGCACGCCGTCGGTGCGGGCGCGGATGCGCAATCGGTCCTTCTGCGGTTCGATGTGAACGTCGGAGGCGCGGGCGCGGACCGCGGCTTCCAGAATGAGGTTGACGACCTTGACCACGGGCGCGTTCTCGTCGACGTAGACGCGCTGCTGGCTCTCATCGGGGTGATGGAGTTGGCGCGCCGCGCTGTCGGCTTCGAATTGGCGCAGCGCGTCGGTGATCTCGGCGGTGGGTGCGTACGCGTTGACGATCGCCTGTTCGATTTCGGCCGGTGTCGCGACGAGCATGCGCACGGGGGCACGTACGGCGTCGAGCAGCCGGGCGAGGAGGTCGGGGCGCAGCGGGTTGGCGGTCGCGACGTCGACGCGGTTGCCGTCGCGCCGGACCGGGATCGATCGGAGCTCCCACGCGACCTCTTCGGAGAGGAGATCTGCGAGGTCGCTGTCGAGCTCGGTCCGCGACAGGTCGATGGTCTCGAGCCCGGCCTGTTCCGCGAGCGCGCCGGCGAGCTCGCGTTCGGAGATGAGCCCGAACTCGACGAGCACGTCGCCGAGGCGCTCGCCGCGCGAGCTCTGCGCAGTCAGCGCCTCGCTGAGCTGGTCCTCGGAGAGGATGCCGCGCCCGACGAGTAGCGCGCCGAGGGGCGTGCCCTTGTGCTGTGGCGCTTGCGGAACCTCGAACGGTTCGGCCGCGGGCGCCGACGCGTCGGCGTCGGTGCCGTCGGCAGACGGGTCGAGCGCGTGCGCGCCGTCGACGAGACCGCGCAGTTCGGCGATCGTCGCCCCCGAGTCGCGAGCGCGAATTCGACGCACGTTGCCTTCCCCGTCCGGCCGCCTTGTGCGCGACTGATCGGCGGGGGACCCGCAGAATCAACCAAATTCGTACCGAGCCCGGACTGGGAGATGCGCACGACCGCGCTCGGTGGGAGCGCGCGACGTTCGAACCACGATCAGTGGGCGTCGACGAGGAATGCCGGGTGCCGATCCGCGATCGCGCGCAACTCGTCGTCGCTCGCGTCGGGGCCGACGCCTTCGAAGAACACGCCGACTTCCATCTTCCAGCGGCGCAGGTAGGCGCGCAGGATCTCCACCTTTTCGCAGTCGTCGATCTCGGTGGCGCGGAACGGCTCGACGCGGCGGCCGACGCGCAGTTCGCCGGTCTGCGCGACCCGCAGGTTGCGAACCCACTGCGTGGTGCCGCGCGGGGAGACGAGATAACGCCGGCCGTCGTAGGTGAGCAGGTTCACCGGGACGGTCCGCCACGCACCGCTCGTGCGGCCGCGTACGCGGAGCTCCCGGGAGCCCCACACGCTGATCCCCATCCGGGTCAGACGAACGACCGACCGGTTGAACACGTTCCGCGTGAACCAGCCGGGCTCGAGGTACCGGGCGGTGGTCGTGGCGTCTGTTGTCTGCATCGCGATCTCCCTTGTTCCGAGAGCACTGCTCTCGCCGACGCCGTCATCGTGCACCCCGGCCGTCCCTCGTGTCAAGAGCACTGCTCTTGTTTCTTGTCACTGCTCTCGCTTTCTGCCAGAATCGGTCTATGACCTCGACGCCGGCCGCCTCCCGTACCGCCCGTGACCGGGCCCGGCTCGAGCTCACCGAGGAGATCAAGGCCGCCGGCCGCCGGCACCTGGCCGAACACGGCTCGGCGGCTCTTTCTCTGCGCGCCGTCGCCCGGGATGTCGGCATGGTGTCGTCGGCCGTCTATCGCTACTTCCCGAGCCGCGACGACCTGCTGACCGCACTCATCATCGATGCGTACGACGCCGTCGGCGAATGCGCCGAGGCGGCCGCCCACGGCTCCCGCAACCGCGCCGTCGACGTCCGTTGGTTGAAGGTCTGCGAAGCCGTGCGCGCCTGGGCGCTCGCGAACGCGCACGAGTACGCACTGATCTACGGCAGCCCGGTCCCCGGCTATGCCGCGCCCGAGGCCACGATCGTTCCCGCCAGTCGCGTACCGCTCGTTCTGCTGCGCCTCATGGCCGACGGTGTGGCGAGCGGCGAAATCGTCACGGGCGAGACGCCGCCGATGACGCGGACGATCCGGTCGGACTTCGCGGAGCTCCGCCGGACCGCGGCCCCCGACGTGCCCGACGCGGTCTTGTCGCGCGGACTGAGCGTATGGGCGCAGGTGCTCGGCACCCTCAACCTCGAGATGTTCGGTCACCTCCACAACGTGATCCACGACTACGACGCGTTCTTCACGCTCCAGATGCGACGCGCGTGCGAGTTCCTCGTGCAGGGGGAGTGACGGGCGGCGAGGCCAGGGTCGCGCGCGCATCCTCGGTACGCGTCGGTACCATCACCGGGGGGCAAAACGGAAGAGGCCCGAACGCCATGCCCGAACGTCATGAGTGAGCCGATCGTCGAGATCGACGGATTGTGGAAGACCTTCGG